>NZ_JADBRW010000346.1:0-14856 GCF_020247025.1 Microcystis sp. M109S1 | reverse complement strand
CTTGTTCTGGTGTGGGGTAAAATCGAAACGAGTAGGCTTTTTCCATGTCTCACATTTTAGCATATATTTGGTAAATGCGCTAGTATTTAACAGTAAAGCCGTCGTAGAACGACGGGGTTTCAGACCCAAAATTTTCGATGATTACCAAAAGCGTTCGCTTGTACTCCCAAATTGTTGAGAATCTGGATATCGCCGCGGCCAACTGCCCCGAATACCTGTTCGCTGGCCCCGAAAAATAGCCCCGGAATGTAGGCATCTCCAGACGCAAGGGTGAGGGTATTGGCAAAACCAGCTACACCGTCATTATCGATGTCCTGCTGTCGCAAAGCATTTAACACCGCACTCATGCGCGGGGCATCATCAAGGGCTGAAATTCCACCTTCGTTGTCGGAAAAATGGAATAATTGCAGTTTAAAGGGTTGGGGAGTGGTTAAATTTAAACCAATTAAAACGGGATCATGGTCACTGGTACGATAGGGATTAATTTGGTAGAGTGCAGAAGGGTTTAAGGGAGGATTGGAGGGATTTTCCCCGGGGTCAACGATATTGTCATCGTAGTCGAAAACACTAGGTTCATCAGCGTTAATGTGCCATTCCGTCACTCCCGTTACCTGGGAGGCTAAACTAGCATTAGCCAGAGCATGGTCGAGATAACCAGCTTGTCCATCGAAAACGTAGGAATAAGCGTTAATACCCACAAATTGACCCACTAAATTCGTATATCCTGCTGATTCGAGTGCTCGAATTGGATATTCTTGGGCGTAGGCATTGAAATCCCCGATAATTAAATAATCCCTATCACCGCTATTAGTGGGATCCGTGGCTATCCAATCCTTTAAGGCTAAGGCCGCATTGGTGCGACTGGCATTCCAGAAACCCTGGCCATCCCCTTGATCGAAGTTAGGATCACTTGTATTAGTTAAGCCCGATTGACCTTTTGATTTTAGGTGATTGACGACTAAATTAAATTTGGCACCGGTATTGACTTCTTGGAAGGCTTGTGCTAGGGCGGGACGATTGCGAGTATCATCGAAACGAGGATCAACGCTACTGTCTAAGATCTTAAAATCACCTACAGGGGTAACTTGAGCGGGTTTGTAGATGATTCCCACCTTAATCGCATCGGTGCCAATTTTACCTGTGGGGATAAAAGCGTAGGTTCCTGCACCTGCAACGGCATTTAAAGCGTTAACAAGCTTAGATATCGCCCCATCGCCGTTATTTTCCAATTCTATCAACCCGAAAACATCGGCATCAAGACCGATAAGCGCCGTGACTAATTTCTCCTCTTGACGCTGAAATTCGTTGATACTGTTGGCACCCCGGGCATTATTAGTGCCATCGGCGATGGTGGTAAAGTAATTAAGGACGTTATAACTGGCAATTTTTAGCCTACCCCCCACATTAGTGGGCGTTTCTGAGCGATTATTCACCGCTTGGAAGTCCACACCTTGGTTATTCTGGACGCGATAGACTCCGAAACGTTGGTCTAAAACTCCGGTTAATCCCGTTACTGCGTCCCCGGCCCGTAAAATATTACTGCTACTGAGGGGATTGCCACCACGTCCGAATAAAGTCGTCGGAAAAGTGAGATTACTGCCATCATCCAGGGTAATTCGTCGCAGATTATTGCTCGCTTGTAAAGTATTGGCATCTGTCCCCGGATTGGTAACGTTAGTGGGTTGCTGTAAACGTCCCCCAGAGGATAAAACCACACTACCAAAACGACCAAGTTGGAAATATTCGGTTAAGGAGAGAGTTTCGGCGAAAGTTGTCCGCATTCCTTCAAAAGCTTCTAAAACTTGCGGTTGAGCATTGGCTGCCGAGAGATTGCTAATAGTGGCGGCCGTGGGTAAGGGATTATTATTAGAAATAATTAACGCTTCTGTGATGCTGCTCAGTTGGGTTAAAGATACCCCCGCGTTACCAAATTCACTAACTGTTCCTGTAATCCTAACTTTATCGCCGATAGTAACGTTAATAATCGGGATATTGCCTTCAAAAATAAATAAACCTTCCGAAGTCAGAGGATTACTATCGCTGTCGCTATCTTCCTCCTGGAGATAAAAACCACTTAATCCCGTATTACCCTGGAAATCTCCCACCACGATCGCTTCTACAGTCACCAATTGATTTAAAATTGGACTGACTAAACCCGTACCTTGAATTTCATGGATTTTTACGAGGGTAGGAGTGGGCGGAACAACTGTACCGGGAGCGGCTAAACCAGTCACGGCAATATCATCAATTGCGTATTCATCGCGACCACCGCTACCACTAACATCATCCCCCGTCCAACGTAGGAAAAAATTACTATTAGCGGCGATACTTAATCTAGAAAGGGTAATAGAACGAGTTACCGACTGCCAACCCAAGCTATCGGAACTCCCCGGGGTGGTAAAGTCTAAACTACTAAAAGGAGTAAAACTATTTCCGTCCCCAGAGTAGGAAAAATTGAGAGAATTGGCCCGGTTTTGGTCGTTGCGAAAGCGGATGATATAGGAAAGAGTAATCGAATCCACTAGGCTATTAGTGACATTCTGTAAGCGTAGGGTGATAGCGCCGGGGGTAAAATCATCTGCTGTGGGTTGTACCCCAAAAGCATTATTTCCCGAAGCGATGCTGAAAGCATAAACTCCCCCAGTGGTGACGGGGTTAGATGTCTGTCCTCTGGCAAAATCTCCTGAAGAAGTACGGGTGTCCCCATAGGTTATACTGCCATCGGAAAGACCGGAAATAATCCAAAGGTCGGAATCTAGCTGACCTAGACTCGGAATCGGGGCGAATCCCGAACGAGTAAAAGTGTTAAAATTTTCTGTAAAGGTAGCGTTACTCATACTGTAGCGATGAAGATGCCTTTACTACCCTAGAGTTCAAGGATTAATGACTGGTAAACTCTCCTTTAATTACCCGTAAACGTTTGGTTAAAAGAGATTATTCGTTAAATTATAGCCTTTCTCATTAAATAACCCGAGTTCGGGATAAGCTACAATCCTGATTCTGCCGTAGGCTAAAACCCTCATTCTCTCGTCCGAGTCCTGACGAAATCCCCTTAAGCTGAACTGACGTTAAATATAAGGTATAACGTTAACGATAGCCAAATTGCACAACGAATGAAATCCTATCCAGTAGAGTTCCGTCAGAAAATCCTCGACTTGTCATTATAACTAACCCATCTCTCCAAGACAATTAGCGAAAAGATTCTATATTTATTCGGTCATCAAATCTGGTTTACAAGCTTCCAGGTTAGTAGTAACCACTTCAGTGGTTGTTTAACCAAGAACAAGAGGTAAGACAGCGTAGGATTATTTTTTAAGATAAATACGAACTCCTTGAACTTCATCAACTAGCCGATAATTTTCCTTGATAACCCTAGCAATTTCAGGAAAAACTTCGTGTCCCTGAGTTTCTCTATCGGTAAAGAAAAACATTCTTGGAGCTACAGCATCAACAAATAACTTAGCATTAGAATTAATCAGATCGTCTGCATACTGTTTGAAAAAATATTGCTGTAGGGGAGAGTATTTAAGTGGCCCGATCACACCGGACCTTGTTGCTTGCATAAGTCCCGTGTCAACATATAACTCTGATGCCCATCCCCAGACAGCCATAGATTCACCAGGAGAAGCATACTTGAGAATAGTTTCTGCAATGGGACTAAGATAATTTTTAGCAAATCTTCTGCGATTATTAAGGTAAACATTATCTGATTTTATCGTTGTGGCAAATTCTAAAAAACTACTAGCAACTGTAATCAAAATGACACCTGTTAAGAGAGAGAACTTTAAGTTTGAACGAGTTAATTTTGACACTTGTAAGACTTGTGCCAGTTCACCCATAAAAACGCCGATGAGAAATCCACTAGGTATGATTAGAAACAGCAAATAATGAGTAAACCCGTTCCCTGGTCTAATAACTGAGTAACTCGATGCAACCAAAATAAATAAACTGTAATAGACAAAGCAAAATGTCTTGGACTTTTCTTGATTTTGGCTTAAGGAAACACGCTTTATTATTAAAAATGGTACTCCTAATATCAAGACAATTGCTGTTAATAAAAATAATCTCTGTGTATCTTGCACTCCCCTTAACATCCGAAGAAATATGTTGATTTTTCCGAAAAAGCTTAGTTGATTTACGTCTCCCATTAAACCATGGCTAGAATAAATCAATAAATTCTGTTGTATATAAGATTTCCAGAAAGCATCATATATTGAGAAAATTGTTAGATATAGTAGGACTAAAGCCGAGAACAACATTCCCCCAAGAAAGAAAGCAGCAAAACTCCTGATAAATTGACCTCTTGCGATGCTTTTTAGCCAGAGGATGTGCAAAAATATACAAGCAATTGAGAAAGCTATAGGAACTGACTGAATTTTTGCAAAAGGAGTAGTTCCCAGGATAAAACCCAAGGCAAATATCAGGTGATTAGGATTAGATGAATTACCAGCATAATATTTACAAACGATTAACAAAGCCACACTTAATATTGCAACCGAAAAATGTTCACTTGTATAATGCACATAGTCAAAAAATGTCATTAAGGCGACAGTTGTAACAACGGGAACTATTGCTAGGCGAGAAAGGCTCTTATCGTAGAGAGTGGATAAAGCATAATAAAGACAAACAATAGCAGCAATTATCATGATTAAGCCGATCACTCGACTACTAGCATATTCAATTCTGAACCCGAAAAAAGCTGGTAGAGTCAGAGGATAAACATTGAGAGGTCCAGATGAACCTGTATCTACCGCACGCCAGAAAACTGGATCTTTCAACAGTTTTATTGCACCTGCGGTAAATAGTGCCTCATCGGGGTTTAGCATTGGTGGCAAGAAACCTGGCCAGCGTGCTGCCAAAATAAAAGTCACTAAAGATGTAATAAATATTAGATTTGACAATAAAAATTTCTGGAGCTTACTCGTGGGAGTTCTCAGGAATATGAGAGGAGAAAAAGCTAAAAAAATGAAGATAATAAAAGTGACTATTACCGATATTCTGTAAATAATTGACAAAGATTGAACATTTGCCAAGTTACTAAGTAGCCACCACCGTAAATCAATTTGGTTATTTACCATTTTTTCACTCTTTGGGGATCAATCTACAAGTATTTTTTCTTTTAAGGTAAACTTGCATTCCAACCATTACCATACTATATTGTTCTGGAAGATTAAGTTAGTATAACAAATACAGTCTGGTTCTTCGGTTTGTGTTATGCAATAGAGGGTGGTTATAAGGGATGAAACCCTTATATAGAAAGACATTGCTTCGATTTTTGCCAATTGTTTTCGATCTAGAACGAGCTAATCAATTAAGTCTCTTGCCGGATAAGGATTTAGTCGATTTATGCCCCCTGATCGAATCATACCAAGTAACGAAGAGCCTACAGTCTTCACTCAAAGTTAATCCGTTCTCGTTCGACAACTAAAGGCCTTTTTAAAATTCTCATGTGCATTAAGCCAATATATTCCCCGATAATGCCGATAAAAAATAGTTGCACAGAAGCGAGTAAAAATAGTCCGACCATGATTGGTGCGGTTCCTAAAGGAAAATAATCCCAGAACAACAATTTGGCGATTAAATAACCTAACGCCACTACCAGACTCAAGAGGGACAAAGCAAAGCCTAACATGGTCGCCAGTCTGAGGGGAACTTGGGAGTGACTGGTAATACCCAGCATCGCCTCGCTATAGTATCGATAGAAGTTGTAACTACTAATACCCCGTTTTCGCCGTTGTTGTTGATACTCAAAAGAGAAACTTTCAAAACCTAACTCTTCGATGAGTCCCCTAAAATAGGGATAGGGATCGTTAATCTCTCGTAGAACATTGATGACTTTCTGATCGTATAACCCGAAACCTGTAAAGTTTCTAGTCACTTTTATATCTGAAAGATTGTCCATTAAAGAATAAAAAATTTGTCTAGCAAAATAGAAAAAAGCTCCTTCTCTTACCGGAGCTTTAACCGCTTTAACAACTTTATAGCCTTCTTCCCATTTCTTGACAAATTCTAGGATTAATTCGGGAGGATCTTGCAGATCTGCTACAATTGGAATAACGGCATCCCCGTAACACTGAAGAATACCATAGTAACCAGAACGAACGGGACCGAAATTTCTCGCATTAACGATGACCTTGACCCCGGGGTCTTTTTGAGCAATATTTCTCAGTATATCAACAGTTTTGTCGTGAGAAGCGTTATCAATAAAAAGATGTTCATACTCATAGCTAGGTAACTGATTGAAAACCTCTTTAACTCGTAGGTAAAGATCCTCGACATTTCCTTCTTCATTATAACAAGGGGTCATTACAGTAATTTTTTTCATTGTGATCCTTCTCTAAAAACAAATAGTTTCATCAAAACAAAAGAAAGGACAGCCATCGGCAACAGCAAGATAGCACCAGCAATAAGCATTTTGGTTTTCTGTTCGATATTTATATTCATTGCGTCGACAACTCTCAGAGCTTCAACATTCAACAGAAAAGTTGCCACATAAACTAAGACAAAACGAAAAATCAATTTGTTGTTTTTGCTGCCAAAAACCAGTCTTCCTGTGGTTTGAAAGTTAAATAAAACTCCCAGAATAGTAGCCAGCAATACAGCATACTTATAATCCAGTCCAATTAAGATTAGTGTACCATAGAGAAAATAACCAAAAAGGGTATTTAGTACGCCAACTAAAAAAAATCTGGCAAATTTATGTTTTTTGACAATGGCGACAAATTTATGCTTTTTAAGAAGATACATTTTACGATTTATCTCCAATAGACAGTTGCGATTTTTTATATGTTATGATAATTTGGATTTTATTTACAGGTAAATCCTCCATCAATAATTATACTTTGTCCGGTGAGGTAGGTATTGTCTTGCGAACACAGAAAAACAACTAATTTGGCGATTTCATCAGGTTGGGCTAGGCACTGGAGGGGAATGGAAGCGGCAATTCCCGCCAACTGCTCAGGTGAGTTGTTAGCAAAAGTTAGCTCCGTCCCCACATAACCTAGACAGACTGCATTAACTAGAATACCATAGGTGGCGAACTCGATAATCACCTACCCTAAGACGATATTCATTGGCATAGCCTTTCAACTTTTTAACTCCCGAAGGACGGGGTTCGTCAGTCAGCAGAAGGATTTTTTCGTTCAGGCGAGTTTGCACATCATCTGGAAAGCTTTTCAACTGCTTCTGCACAGGTTTAGGGATGATGACTTCGTAATTCATGAAGCTTGTTCAGATTGATTAGTGATATATTCTTGAATAGTTTGATAGTCGCCTATCTGATAAGCTTTTCGTGCTTCCTCTACTTCAGCTAACACCTCTGGATCATTTTCCATGGACTTTTCTTCTGATTCAAAAATCTGATCTTCTATAATTTCCATAAGTTTTCGTTTCACTCCTAAATCAAGGGTAGCAATTGCCTCGATTAAAGACTCTAAGGAGACTTGCATTCTAACCATTACCATGCTGTTTGTCCTCCAATTCTTACTTTTTTTGAGCGTTTAGGGGCGATAATCTGAATTACCTGACTCTCTATTACTGAGGCTATAGCTGCTCCAATGCCGCGAGAACCTCCTGTAATCAGTGCTTTATGATTTGTGGTATTTGTCATGGATTAACTCAACCCCAAAACCAGTCTTCCTGTGGTTTGAAAGTTAAATAAAACTCCCAGAATAGTAACCAGCAATACAGCATACTTATAATCCAGTCCAATTAAGATTAGCGTACCATAGAGAAAATAACCAAAAAGGGTATTTACCAACTAACAAAAATCTGGCAAATTTATGTTTTTTGACAATACCGACAAGTTTATTTTTTTTAATAAGATACATTTTACAAATTCATCCCCCCTAATATTTAATTAACTGATTATTACTTCCGAATTTCAAGAGATAACTTTCAGAAATTCATTGAGTAGAGGTCGCACTTGATTATCTAACTCTAGCGAAACTTTTTCCATTTTACCTTCTCCTCGTGTTAGGATGCAGTTAATTGATCTTCCGGTATTTTTCTTGTCCAGTTTAATTGCTCCTAAAATAAGCTCTAAAATATTAGAGGTTAACTCCTGGTTATAAGGCTCATAATAAGGTTTCAAAAACTCTTGCAAATCATAGAAATATCCCTGATCTACCATTCCCAGTTTTTCTGAAAAGAAAGTAGCCGTAAGCATCCCTAACGTGACAGCAATTCCATGAGGAATTTTATAGTTAGTGGCCGATTCATAAGCGTGTCCGAAAGTATGCCCATAATTTAAAATATTTCTAATTCCCTTGTCAAACTCATCCCGCTCAATGTAACGTTTCTTGATATTTAGAGCATCTATAATTAGATTTTGAATTTCTAAAAAATCTGATGATAGTTTTTGAAGATTGATTTTCATTTGTTCAACTTCAGATTTACCAGCTAGTAAATTTAGCTTGATAATTTCTCCTAATCCAGAGCGAATCTCATCAGAAGGTAAGGTCTTCAGCACAGAAAAAACAAGAATAATCTCATGGGGAGGATAAAATGTACCGATCTGGTTTTTGAAGTTTTGAATATTGATAGAGCTTTTACTGCCAATACAACTATCACATTGAGCCAATAAGGTAGTAGGAATTAATATCCATTTAATCCCCCTAAATAAAACGGAAGCTATAAAACAGCCAATATCTTGAATAACTCCACCTCCAATTACTAGCAAGGTACAGTCTTTCCTAAAACCTAATTCTAAGAGTTTTAAAAAAATTGGGGTGAGTTGTTCAAAAGATTTTTGTTCTTCTGTAGCCTCTATTTTTAAGAGAGGGCGATCAGACAAAACTTCTTCTATTGGCTGTGAGTACAGGTGGAAAACGTTACTATCAACTAAAGTAAAAACGGTCTTGTCTTTAACAGCTTGTGTTAAAGCATCTTTTAAGCCTTCCTTGACTTCAACACAGTAGGGGTGAAATTGACTTTGGATTTCCAGCATAACTCAAGGACCTTAAAATCAGGGTTTATTTACAGGTGAAGCCGCCATCAATTACTAGAGTTTGTCCAGTGAGATAGGTATTTTCTTCCGAACACAAAAAACTAACTAGCTTGGCAATTTCATGGGGTTGGGCAAGACGTTGTAAGGGGATGGTAGCAGTAATTGCCGCTAACTGTTCAGGGGAATTATTGACAAAGGTTAACTCGGTTTCCACATACCCCGGACAAACAGCATTTACGAGAATGCCATGGGGAGCCAATTCCACTGCCGCAGTTCGGGTCAAACCGTTTAACCCTGCTTTAGTTGCCGAGTAAGCAGAGCGGTTTTCTCTGGTGACTAAACTAAAGATAGAGCTTATATTGACTATCCTTCCCCACTTTTGGGCTTTCATATAGGGAGAGAACCCTCTAATTAGGGCCATCGGGGCAGTCAAATTCACCTGAAGCATAATTTGCCAGTCCTCATCTTGGACATGGGTAAGTTCATTGAGAAGATTAATCCCAGCATTATTGATGATTATGTCAAAACCCGCCCCTTGCTCAGAAGCGACATAAGCGGCAATGGACTCCATGTGGGAAAGATCCAAGACATCTCGGTTTGGGGCAATTACTTCAACGCCTTGGTCTTCCAATAATGAGGACATGGCAGCCCCAAGTCCGCGAGAACCCCCAGTAATCAAGGCTTTATGATGCTTTGTTAGATTTGCCATAGATTAACTTATTAATTGAATTACGATAGCGCTCTTCCATCATTTCTAAGCGAGCATCATCCTCCCGATGAATTGCCCCATAGTAATTCTTTTTATTTTTCAGCCACATAAGCTCAAATTCAACCGCCTTCAAAAAAGCCTCCTCTGGGTTATTGATGGCTTCCGGACAACGGAAGACAACCTTTCGGGTTTCAAAGCGATCAAGATGTCCTTCAGGAAAGGCTTTAAAGAAAGGTAATGAATGAACGGAAACCCCACCGCCTACAACCACTTTTAACCCCGCTGATTTCGCTTTTTCAGCAATTTTCAAGGCAATATCTAGGACTTGATCGCTATTAATATCTTCACGAGTCAATCCCATAGAACCAGACAAGTCAACTCGTCCAATCACCACCCCACTTAAAGACTTGATTTCGGGCAAGGATAACATTTCATCAAAGTTTTTGAAAGCTGTAATCGTTTCTAAGTTAATCAGAAATTCTACATCTTCTTTGTGATCACTGCCAAAGCCAATGTTGATCGCATTCAGGTATTTTTTCAAGGCGTAGGCCGTTTCTACCATGGGAGCAATTACCCGTTCAGCCCCTAAGCTAGTAGCATCAAACATATCTTTGATGGCCTCACAGCCACCAATTTTTAAGTTTAAACCCAAGCCGGCTGTAAGACTAACCTCTTTGAGGCGCATTGCTTCTTCCATGCGGGTGCCTTCCGCTTCAAATTCGGCCTTGACTCCACAAACGTTATAGTTCTCCTTTAATTCCAATAAAAGTTCCGCCATTCGTTTTTCCATCGAGTTCATAGTTTTCCTGCTCCTTGATTAGCCAGTTTTAAGTTTGAACTTTGAAAGAGTATAACCTATTCGGTTATCGGTGCAACAATCATATTACTCATAAATTCATCCCGATCTAGGAAAGGGGATAAATCTTCTAAGGGAGAAGATACCATGCGCCCATCATCCAAGCGACGGGAGGAGAGTTTAGGAGCAAAGGGTTGATTGAGATCTAAAAACACCTCACAGATTTGAGAACCTTCTCCTTCAATGGTTTCTTGAATAGCTTCCCGCATAGTTGCGTGTTCTCGGCAAAGTCGGTAAGGAATCCCATAGGCCGCCGCTAACTTTTCAAAACTGGGAAAGGTCACGCCACTTTCCGGTCCACAACCGACAATATTATCGGCAAAGAAATTCTGCTGAGTTTGACGAATCGAGTGATAGCCTTGATTATTGAGGACAAAAATCTTGATCGGCAGTTGATATCCCACTAGGGTTTGTAATTCTTGTAGGTTCAATTGAATGCTGCCATCCCCGGCAATACAAATCACTCGCCGCTTACCACTGGCAATACAGGCCCCAATCGCCGCGGGTAGATCGTATCCCATGGAGGCACAACCAGAGTTAGTATAGAGGCGCTGTCCCTCTTTGATTGATGCCGCTTGAAATGTCGTCACACAGGCGGTTCCATCACCTGTCACCACGATTTCATCCGCAGGGAGTTCCTTAAAGAGTGCTTGGGCAAAGCAATAAGGGTTAACTGCCCCTTGTGTTAGCCAATATTCGGGTAAGACAGTAGGATATTTTTCCTTACGAATCAAACACCAGTCTAGCCATTGCTGATGATGTTGTGTTGGCTCAACTTCCTGTTGCAGTAAATGCGCCAAAAAGTCGGCTATATCGGCGTGAATAGGTAGATCCGGCTTGAGTGTTGGCTTTTTCAGTTCTGACTCGTCAATATCTACAATAATTTTATCGGCTTCCCGAGCAAAGTTTTCCCAATTGTAGCTCACTTGGCGGATATTGAGCCGGCAACCTAAAACTAACAGGAAATCAGAATTTTGAACCGCAAAATTGCCAGGGCGATCGCCGACCGTGCCTGGCCTACCAATATAGTAAGGATGATCGTTCCAGATCAGATCGTGAGCGTTCCAAGCTGTAACTACGGGGATTTTCCAAGCATTCACTAAACGCAAGAAGTCTTCATAAGCTCTCCCTAAGCGAATGCCAGAGCCAGCATAGATAACTGGGCGCTCGGCGGTTTTCAGTCGGTTGATAACTTGTTCACAGGTGGCTGCTAGATTGGTGGTAGTATAGTTGATGGCATCTTCTTTAGGGTCGTAGCCCGGTAGAGATGTGGGATCAATCTTAGCTCCTTGAACATTCATCGGGATATCCAACCAGCAAGGACCGGGACGGCCAGATTGAGCCAGATGTAACGCTCTTTCGAGATGGTAGCGAATTGACTGGGGCTCTGTCACCATCACCGCGTATTTGGTGATCGGTTCCACCAATTTAACAATATCAATTTCCTGATCCCCCAATTGTCTGAGGGGTAAGTCTGTACTTCTGACTACGGTTTCCCATTTCACCTGTCCAGAAATAACAATCATCCCAATAGAATCTGTCCACGCTCCATAGACTCCGGTAATGGCATTAGTTCCCCCCGGTCCTGTGGTTACATTGAGAGCGGCGAGGCGGTTTGTCAAGCGATAGTAGCTTTCAGCGGCCATAGCACAAGCTTGTTCGTGGTGACAACAGGTGTAGGATAGTCCTGGACAGCGCCCGAAAGCATCATTCAGGTGCATCGCCCCACCACCGGTAAGCAAAAAAACATCATGGATGCCATGTTCTACAAGGGTTTGGGCAATATAGTCGGCAACTCTCATCAGGGTTTCGCTCTTAGATTCGCTAATTTGGTTGACATCATTATAGTTGATAGCTCAATTTTAGTATCAATAGGGTACGGAGCATTATTTTTACCTCACTATAATTTAATTATTATTTCAATAAAATAACCGGGTTAGGCAGCTGCATTTTTTGGATAGCATTGTAAATAGCTTCTTGAGATAAAATTGAAGTTATAATAATCGGCTGTCTCATCTCTCTTAATTGAATTTGATGAGGTGATAGCACCGTAACCCCTGAAATAACACTACCTTGATTAATGGGATTTCCATCAACAAAAGCAACTATATTGGCTTTTGCCAGTGAAGTTTCGGCCAGCAATTTCATGGCTAATTGTCCCGTTCCCCAAACAATAACATCGGCAGCATCCTCTAACACTGACTGTAATTTAATATCTATATCAGTCATAATTTTTTTGGAGCTTTCAATATAAAGCAGTATTCTTTCTTTGAGCATTTTATCAGGATAAATTACCAATTCAGATGAATTAGACTCTTGCTTCTGCCAAAAGCTATAAATGGCTGGATAAGACATCCCCGGAGAGACATCAAACACTTTTTCGCCGATTAACTTATTGGTCAATCCAAATTGAATTAATAAATTTGACAAATGGGGATGATAAAAATGATTAATATGTTCAGTATTAAAATCTTGAAAAGGGGCAAAAACATGATCAACATATCCGGAGGCATTGGGAACTTCTACATATAGATATCCCCCTACTTTTATCAATTGTTCTATTAATTTTACAGAAAATTTCAGATCCTGTATATGCTCTAACACATGAGAAAGAATGACAACATCAAAATCTCCCAAATCTTGAGGAGGCGTAAAAATAGAACCAGCATAAGCTTCTATTCCGTAAAGCTGTTTTGTATTCTCAACACAAGCCGGAGATGGATCTAAACCACATAAATTGTTATATCCTAGTTTTTTAAGATAGCCTAATAAACCACCATTAGCACAGCCAATATCTAAAATGCGAACGCTCTTATCTGGTAAAAATCCAGCAATACATTCAGCCGTTTTTTGAAGTCGTGCGGCATCATAGGGAGACTCCCCCCCTCCTGTAGCGGTTTTTTTGTCCTCGTATTTGGATAATTTGGCGTAAAAAATATCATAATCTTTCTGACTTACTGTTGTATCAGCATAGACGAAACCACAGCGATCACAACATAGTATATCATATCCATTTGAGAGGGGATGACCTTCAGGTAAAACAAATTTTTGTGTGTGAAGAATCTCCCCATTTTCTTCTTGACAAATTGGACATTTGCGAATTGATTTTTTCTTATTCATGGTGTAAGTCCTAAAATTTTGATGAATTATAACTAGCCGTTCGGATGATTGAGTCTCTTAAGGGAATTAAGGGTTTAAGTTGTAGTGCAGAAAACGCTCGCTTTACTGAAGGAACGTAACGTTCAGCAGGTTTACCGGGGATAGGTTCTTTAGCTATAACTACCTCAACTTTTGATGCAAATGTACTGGCAACAACTTTTGCTAATTCAGCGATAGTTAAGTCCTCATCTGAACCGACATTATAAGGGTAGCATGATTTCCCCTTAAACAAAATTGTCCACAGCCAAATCGCCAAATCTGCTGCGTAGAGATAAGAACGATAAGGAGTACCATCCCCCCTGACGAGAATTGACCCCCCCATTAGACCATCTAAAATAAAATTACCAATGGCAAAATGGGTATCCAGTGGCAAATAGGGACCGACAAAGGCAAAGCAACGAGCAATTTTCGTTTCTAAGCCATGTTGTTTAGCATAAAGGGTGCAGAGCATTTCTGCTGCCCGTTTTCCTTCGGCATAAGCATAACCCGGATTAGTTAAATCAGGAGAGCCTAAATAATCTTCGGAAACATGGGTTATCTCAGGGGGTTGTTTGCCATAAACGGCACCGGAACTGGTTAATAAGAACTTTTTAGCCTGACAGAATTTAGCAAATTCTAAAGTATGTCTTGTTCCCTCGATAATCGTATCAAACATCAATAAGGGATCTTCTTGATTTAGTTTGGCACTAGCTTCAGTGGCACCATGAATGACATAAGAAAACTCCCCTTCAGGAAACTCAAATGACCTAACATCACCGCAATGGAATTGAATAGCGGGATGATTGGCTAAATGAGGAGCTTTTTGCCTGAAACTATCAGGATTTCTGGTTAAAACAACCGCCGATGCTTTTAAGTCTAGCTGATCATTAGCCCAGATAAAACTTTCTAATAACCAACAGCCAAAAAAGCCTGTACCTCCGGTAATAAATATTCGTTGTCCCCGCAATTCTTCCCAGAGGGTTTTAGTATGGGCAAGAATATGATTTAAATCATTTGTTAGAAGATTGGTCATCAGAGCATATTACACCAGCTATGGACATTATGTTGACATCCTCGCCGCCGTAAAACGGACGGCGATTCCTCACCACGCCACTTTTTTAGGGTGGTCGCTGAACGGGGTTGACGCTTCACGGGATGCTGCTTCTTTAACAGAAGTCTTACGCTTTCCTCCACGTCCATTTTGAG
>NZ_JADBRW010000345.1:0-10170 GCF_020247025.1 Microcystis sp. M109S1 | reverse complement strand
GTGCGCCGCAATAGCGACTCTTGTTCTGGTGTGGGGTAAAATCGAAACGAATAGGCTTTTTCCATGTCTCACATTTTAGCATATATTTGGTAAATGCGCTAGTATTTAACGGTAAAGCCAACCTAGAACGACGGGGTTTCAGACCCAAAATTTTCGATGAGAAAAAAGCGCATACCAAACTACACTGATAAGTAGGGTCTGCCGAATAAATCTAAAAACCTTGTTGGATAAGACTTTTAGACTTTTTTTCCCTCAAAAAGTGCCAGCCATTGGGGTGATCGGGGGGAAAATTCAGGTACTTTTTCCCTGAAAATTAGGTAGTTGACCACCTGAAAACGGGTAAAACCCTACACCCCACACCCCACACCCCACACCCTACCACCACCGAAAAACTTTTTCAGCATACCCTAACTAAGATTTCTACTACAAAAATCTGCCTAAATCGAATTCCGTTGTGGCAGTAATTTCTCGAAAACGTTCTTGACTGATAATTAACAATAATCTTTCAGTATAATCCACCGCACCGCGCAATTCTCGTTCTAATCTTGCTAAACCAGCGTTGGCATATTCCTCGAAAATTGTCACTCGCAAAGCTTCCGAATCTACCCGATGAGGAGAAAGAATTTTCGTGTCTTGGAATTCATTGACTGCCAATAATTTGATTAGGGTATCGTAGCCACGAGAAATAAAAATTTCTAGGTTAATAGGTGAGGGTTCCTTCGCTACATTTTCTATCGCCACCCTCTCCTGATATTTTACCCCTAAAGCCGCCGCAAAAGCGATGACATCAGCATAGGTTTGAAAGGGTCCAATTCCCTGATTAAAATTAACTAAGGACTGGACAAATTCCCCTTTATCTCTAGCAATACGCACTCGATGAATGGACATATTTATCAAGTAAAAAGTAAAAAAGGTTACAAAATTCAGGAGATAGGAACCCGCTAATAAATGATAACTGCTTTAAGGATAAGTTTTAATTAGTCCTTTAGCTTGGTAAACATGAAATTGTTCGATGGCGACACCACCGCGCTTGATCGGAATGACAGCTACTTTAGTTATATCTTGGAAATAGGGACGGTAGCGATCGATTATTTCCGGTCTTTCTAGAGAACTATTCGTAGTAATTAATAAACCATTTTTACCGATCCATTCTTGAGGATTAAACCAAATTTGATAACCCCTTTGATCATTGTTAAAACAGGTGACGGGAATAGGAACTAGGGGATAAAGGGCCATATCTAGCCATGCGGTCACATAAAAATTATGGGTAAAAACGAAGCTAGAATCTTTTAAGAGTGCTAATAATTCGGGAGAATTAGCAAAGCCTTGGCGCAGTTGATCGATATCGACAATTTCCCGAGAAGGGTCCTGTTCTGGGGCAATAATTCCCCCAAAAATTGCGTATTGACTAGGTTTTTGGAAAGTGCCAAAAGTAACGTGAAGCATTGCTATAGATAAAACAGTAACGATAAAAATTCCTGACCCCCATAACCATCTTTTTACCCAGATTCGAGAAGATTGCTGCCAAGTAGTGGCCTTTTCTCCTAATAAAATTGTGCAGGACCAGAACCCGGGTAAAATCCAACTAGGGGCGAGATAATGGGAAGCACCCACATAAAGCATTCCCAGGATTAAAGGCAGAGAAACCGAGAGAATTAACCATTTTTTTAGTGATTCTTCTTCTCGATGAAAAAATCTTTTTTTCGAGATAAAATTAGGAATTTGTTCGGCAAAGCTTTTAAATGTCACCCACCACATCGGCAGACCGAAAGGTGGAAACATCGTGGCGATACTAATGCCAACAACCGAGAGAATACCGAGAATATTAAAGGTTTTCGGTTCTCCAGAAAAACGGTCTTCTAAATGAAAGCGAAAGGAAATCCAATCATGGTTAATATTCCAGTAAATAATCGGCAATAAAGTTATCAAAAAAAGAATAAATCCTGATCCCAACCAGGGCGATCTAAATACAGGCCAATAGCGGGGAGTGGTCAGACAAAATAAAACTAAACCAAAGCCCAAAATAAAGCCGTGATATTTACTTAAAACCGCCAATCCTACGGCAAGTCCAATATAAGCGAGACGATAGCTAGGATGATAGTTTTTTTCCCGAATTGGCCAGAATTCTTGGGCAGCTAAATAGACTGTTAATGACCAAAAAAAGATTAAAGGACTATCTGGCTGCGAAAGAATCCCGAAGACGATCCCATAGATGGGGATAAGAGTGGCGATCGCTAAAGTCATTCTGGCGACCGGCAGACTGAACAATTTTAAAGCGGTCAGATATAGCAAGCAGAGGCTGCCAGTATAGAGGAGGAGAGTACCGAAGCGAATCGTAAATTGATTGACTAATCCCGTGATCCAAGTCCCAAAACCCGTGGAAATCGCTACTATTGGCGGATGATCGAAATAACTCCAATCCAGATTATGGCTGTAAACATAATAATAGGCTTCATCGTAACCGGGATAAAGCCCCAAGGCGATGATTATTCTAAACAGGAGTCCACCGATGAGCAGATAAACGGCAATGCGATCGCTAAGTATTTTGGTCAAAATTCTTACCTCATTTCATCGCTAAAACTGATGTTAGAGACGGGAGATTTTTGGGGTTGCCAGATTCGAGATTTGTGCATCTATGGCAAGGTTAGATTTAAGTGTGATCTTTATTTACTATATCACCAACTCTGTCATCTCTTAGCCCTTGGCTATCAGCAAACTCTCCCTAGTCGTTGCTGATTTGCGATCTGAAAGTAAGATTAAGGGAACAGGTAACGGTAAACTTAGATAACGAAGGCAGGAGGAGAGGGCAGGAGGCAGTTTTTGTAACGGGGATTTATGCCCCGCTCCCAAAACTTTTCGCCTTAAGGCGAAGTTTTCGACCCGATTTTTTCGATAAAAGTGATGTTAAGTAAGTGTTTGTAATTAAATATAACAATTTAGCCATTGACGAGAACCGGCTCGCTCCAGAGCTGCGAAAATTTATCCCTGAAATTCCGTCAAAACCCCATAGATGGCCCAGATAGCCATGGCGCGTAAATAATGACAGGCGCGGAAAGTTCCCACCGATGTAATCGCTTCTGGAGTGCGAAATTGTAAGCCATTTTCATAGACTTGTTTCACCACCGCTTCTGTAATTTGCCATCCTTGCTTTTCCATTCCCATTTGCATCAAAAAAGCCACCAACCCAAAATTAATTCCTACCCAAACTTCTAAGGGATGAGTTGCCTCGGGATTTTCGGGAGTACCATCAGGTTTTAACCCATTTGCCGCCCCAAATTTTCCCCCATGAAACTTGAGAAAACAAGCCTGATAAATCTTACTTAAAGCTGATTGCGTGTATTGATTTTCTACCACATCCGGTAAAGCCAATAAACGGGCATAAAATTGACCGCATAATTGGTCAGTCATCACCACATCAGAACCACTACCACTATCTAAATTATAATATTCTCCATTCCAGAGAGTCTGATGATAAATAGCGCGAGATTGTTGTAACCAACTGGCAAAAATTGCCGTATCTTCCCCAAGAATTGCACCAATTTTAATCGCCGCTTCTAGCGCCGCTATCCACAAACCACCGCAATAGGCACTAATTCCCTGTAAACGCCAATCATCAAAGGTTTGGTCTGGCGCGCCAGAATTTTCGGGGATGCCATCGTTATCAAGGTCAAAAGTTTTTAAATATTGCAAAGTTAGGACGATAGACGGCCAACATTCTCGCAGAAAATCCTCATCTTTTGAACCGGTTAATAAATAATCCCGATAGACTAATAAAACAAAATCACTGCCTAAATCTTTCCAGAGATTACAGTCTTGATAACTGGTGTAATTACTCTTTTGCCAAGGGTGTTCATTGGGCGCGCCTAAATCGTGGGGAGTGGCATTTTTGGCCTTACGAATGGCACTAGCTTGGTTATAACCGATAATCCGAGGAGTGTCGTCGTGGGTGGGAATTGCCCTGGCAAAAGCTTCCATCACAGCCTTTTCTAAGCGCGGCCATAACATCAATAACCCAAAGGAACCATAGAGACGCACATCGAGACTTTCATACCAACGATAATCAATACATTCTAACACTCCGAATTGACCGATCGCATCCTGTTCCGTGGCTGCCGTCCAGAGAGTGCCGCCGTCCGTTAACAGGTATAATTCATTAAATAAAGCCATTTTAAACCAATCGGCCAGATCGTTGCGTTCTAGGATCGGTTTTTGCCAGTTAATAATATTTTCTCGCCATGTATCGCCGTGTTTTAAAGCCGTGCGTACCATCGCCCAAGCATTTTGACCATTGCGACCGAAAAAGTCCGTATAACGACGATAATAGTTAATTCCTTGGGCAAATTCGGTGACTGGTAAATCCCAAGCTAAAATAAAAGGAATTTTGCGAGTTTTCCCCGGACGAATGCTAAAACGAATCGCCATGGCCGTGGCCGTTTCTTCCCCTTTTTGGGCGGGGGTTTCGTCCTCAATATCCGGTAAAGAGCCATTCATGGCGAAATAGTCCCAAACTTCGCCCCCATCGCCCGCAGGGTTCCATTTACCCAGATAAAATACCTCTAGACTCGGATTAGTGATACTAGCAATCGCCATCTGTCCATCCCCTTCCCCGGGGTTTTCGTAATCCCGACGCATTAGACAGCCAACGCGGAAATTATCGACAATCCATTGATTATAATTACCCTCACTTTCCCCCCATTTTGATTGATATTCATAGACGGGACTACCATCATCTCTCACCTTAACCACTGGGGATTTAATCGCGTTAGTAAACCAACCGATTGTATTTTGCCAAGTCAGCATAATACTAATAGTAATCGGTTTATCGGTGGGATTATGAGCCGTCCATTCAAATAGGGCAATAGGATAACTACTTTCTTGATAATTATGCGCCCAAACCGGTGAGAATTGTTCGCAAATTAATTGAGTCTGAAAAACATCTTTGTACTCGTACCAACTGCGGGGATAAAGGGACCAATAGGTTCCCTTTTCGGCTGGATACCACGACCAGCGCGATAATGTTCCATCCGTCGGGCTTTCCGTCGCCATAGCGTAGGCTTGGGCGCTTCCGTCTTCTGTTTGTTCAAAAATGCTAAATTGACAGGCTGCAAGGCTATTAAAACTGTGTTCACCGCCGTCCAGATGCCAGAGGTTAAAGTCACCTTTGGGGGAACGTCCGATGCAACCGGCCCCAAATCCTCCCAGGGGCATCCCATGCCAAGGACCATCATCTAAATTGCTGGCATAGCGGACGCTGTAGGGTTTTTCCCAACCTTTGCCCAGAGGACGTTTCCAAGCAGCGGCGGGAATTTCTGGAAGGGAGATGAGATTAAGCATAGATGTTTTTAACTGGGGTGTGGGGTGTAGGGTGTGGGGAGATGGGAGAATAAATAAAAATAATCTCCTGATTACTGATTACTGATTACTGACTCCACCAAGAAACTTTTTCAGTAAACCCTAATTATTCGCTAAAGAGATAATTGCTGCGATCGCTAATTGGCCAATCTTGATTTTCTCCACCGATAATTAAACGTTTAATATCGACAAAATCCTTACTTAATTGGGTCAAGGCATTGATTAAAATATCTAAAGCAATAAGATCGCTAGTACCAAGGTCAAACCAACAACGTCCCCAAGTACCTAAGTATTCAAAATCGGTCATATTGTGCATCGGTGACATAAAGGCATTTTCGGCCATATCTGGATCGTATTCCATATAACTAATATCGACTCCCACCTCCTGTACCTGTAGGTTTTCGGCATTGAAAGCCCCTAATTTACCCAAATAAAACCAAGAGGCAAAAACTTCTTCTACATATTGCTGTTCCATATTCGAGGGAACCGTCGAAAATTCCAGCCAAAACCAGACATCAAAAGGATTGAATTCGCGAAATTGTACTTCCATATTTTTTATAGGAGACAGGAGTAGGGAGTAGTCACTGATTACTGATTACTGATTACTGATTACTGATTACTGATTACTGATTACTGATTACTGATTACTGATCACTGATTACTGATTACTGATTACTGATCACTGATTACTGATTACTGATTACTGATTACTGATTACTGATTACTGATTACTGATCACTGATTACTGATTACTGATTACTGATCACTGATAACTTCCCCACTGATAACTGATAACTGATAACTGATTACTGATTACTATGCTGTAATTTCCAGAGAAAACTAGCGAGGAGATTGGTGATAATATGAGCGAGGATCGGGATTAATAAATTACCGGTGATGATGACGGTATAACCGAGGGCAAAACCGACAACAGTTGCCCAGATAACATAGGGCCATTGTTGGGAACCGCTAAAATGGAGGATACCAAAAATCAGACTAGAAACGGTTAAACCAAAGATATTTAAGCCCAAAGCCGGCAAAATCACCCCGCGAAATAATAATTCTTCACTTAACCCCGGCAGTAATCCAATCCAAATTAAATCGGGCCAAGCTAAAGGTTTAATGACTAATTCTAAGTAAGCGTTAGCACTATGGCGATAACTAGACCAAAAACGATATAGAAGCCCACTAATTCCACTAATTGCCCCCGCTAAGGCTAATCCGAACAGGAAATCCGGGAGAGTCAAGCGAATGGCGGGAATAGCGATCGCACCGAAATATTGCCAAACTTTGGCGACTACCAGCAAGATAATCGCCGTTACCGCCATAATGGTGAGGACTTGTGTGCGTGTCAGGGGATCAAATTCGGAATTAGGGGAATTAGTCACGGATTCTCGGATAAACAGCGTAAAGAGTGTAAATTAGGGCGAAGAGATGCTAGGCTAACCCCGGCCCGTTGACAAACGATCGCACCGATCGCCTCTGTATATGAGTGTACCCTAATTGCTTTCACCCCTAGAGGTTCCGGGGCCACCTTCATTCTTGTACTATTTTCCTGTACAGCAATCAGTACAGTTTTTTCTTGACAAAAACCCAAAACTGTGCTACATCCGCAGGCACTGGCGGGAACGATCAGCGCGTCCACCTCCCGGCGCCAAATAGCATCGGGACTGGGCTGCTTGACCAATTGGGGGGCGCGACTTAAACCCACCAAAACGCAGGGTAAAAAAGTATAACCGATTTCTTCGGCTGCGGCCTTGGGGGAAAGTTGCGGATCGAGGGGCAGCGGACTTAAAGCGGGAGCGTGGGCCGCCGGTATTTGGAATTGTCGGACTACTAGATGGGAAATCACCGCTTCGGCCCCAGCAAGGGGATCCACCCCCTGACCATGGCGATAATTAGCCAGGGCAATGCTATCGGGATCGTCGGGAAAACGGGCAACAATGGCGATCGCTTCTGCCCGGCCCTGTTTAATCAGTTTTTCTGCTCCCCGCAGCAAGCTGTCGGGATTGCCAATTGTTCCCCAACTGGCCCCAGAGGCTGCCTCTCGCAACTGCACATTTAAGGGGGCATCGGTGATAACGTAATCGGTGAGATCTAAGCCCAGGGTAGCCCGGACAGCATCGGCAGCCTGAAGGTGTCTTTGCAAGAGGTCAAATTCAATGGCGCGATCGAATAGTAACCCGATGCGATTTTGATGGACGGGACTTAATCCCCAATCCCCCCGGGCAAAACGATCTAAAGCGTAACCCTCCACATAATAGGTGTTGGCTAGAGGCCAGTACAGTTGTGCGCCGTTGAGGACATTGGGATGGGTAATTAGGCGATCGCAAACTTGGGCGATCGCTTTGGCCACGGGAATGCCATCCCCAGCATAACCGCCAATCGCTGCCCCGATGCCGGTGGGAATAATTAGTACGGCGGTATAGGGACGAGAATTCACGAGGCAGTGGTGACAATCGCTTCGACTTTTACCTGATTATTCTCGGTATCTACTTCTGTGATTGCCCAACGCAAGGGTTCACCGCGTTTGGCCAATTCTTTTTCGATTTCTTGCTGCAGTTGTTGTGGGGTTTCCTGTAGGTCGATTTCGGCACTAATAAAGTGAGTGGTCATGGGGATTGTCTGGGATAGTTATCCCCTCAGTTTATCAAGATTTTGCCCTCTTGCGCTGGCTTATCGGCTCTCTGGGTCAGGAACCACAAAGACACAAAGGACACAAAGATAGATCGCTATGTAAGTTAAACTGATCACACAAAGAATAAGAGAGCCAAAGCCATTCTCGTACTATGATTAATACTAGGCTTTCCCCTAGAGATTATGATCGCAGTTCCCAACTACATCAGTCCCCAAGAATATCTCGCTATCGAGCGCCAGAGTCAGATCCGTCATGAATACCGACGTGGTTTGGTTTATGCGATGGCCGGCGGTACGGATAATCACGATCGCATTGCCCTTAATCTACTCGCTCTGGTTAACCTGCATTTCGGCGACTCTACAGACTGTCGGTTTTACTCGGGTAATGTCAAGGTTAACTATCAAGATCAGTTTTATTACTATCCCGATGCTTTTGTTACCTGCGATCCTCGCGATCGCCAAGATCGTTATCTGAAACGCTATCCGAAACTGATCGCGGAAGTGCTTTCCCCCAGTACGGCCGCTTTTGACAAGGGCGAAAAATTCCAAGATTATCAACAGATAGAAACGTTAGAAGAATATGTATTAATTTCCCAAGAAATCCAGCGAGTGGAATGCCGTCGTCGTAATTCTCTGGGGACATGGGAAACGACTATTTACGAGACAGACGATCGGGTGATCCTGCAAAGTATTAACCTAGAGTTAGCCATCACAGATCTCTACCGCGGAATAGATTAAAGTGTGAACTACTCTCAAGGTGGTTGAGAGCTTCCTGCTTCAAATGGGAATGGATAGACCGCATTTAGTTTATTTGTACTAACTTGCTCGGCAATTTTCCAGCCATTGTTCTAAATCTTGTAGTGACTGAAAATCTAACAAAGCTTCTCCCAAGTTTTCTAACTGTTCTAGGTCAAGACTGCGAATATTGGGCAATAATTCGGGAGAAATGTCCCCTATCCGCCGATTTAATAGACGTAAAACTAGGTTAGCTTCTCCTTCTTGTCGTCCTTCTTGTCGTCCCGCTTGTAAACCCTCCGACCAGATTTCTTGATAGATAACTGATTCTTTCATGATGTCTTTCCTCAATAATCGTTGAATGATGTCTTTCTCTAATACTAACCCGGCTAGAATAGCGGTAGATGCAGCCAGATTACTTTGTTCTCGACTATCGCTGATTTGCTCGATTTCTTGGGCAATTTGCCGCAGTAAGTTTTCTTGTTTCTCAGCTTGAGCGAGTATGGCAAAAGGAAACAGTCCGGGGGCCTTTAATAAGGGTTCGGAGGGTTGTTCCCAGAGTCTAATCACTTCAAATTGATGAGAGGTTTTCCCTTGTTTATAATCATTTTGTCGGACTGTGGGGGAGTCACTTTTCCTCAGATAAATAACCACTTGATGGATAGGTTTGCGGGGATAGCGTCGATAGAGTCTGGTGGCATAATCTAGCATTCTATAGGGAATATCTTCTTTAGGGTCGGTTTGGAACTCGATATGTAAGATTAATTCTTCCGACTCCAAAAAGATCAAAGTATCGGCTCTAATCGGCTCTAGGGATAATTCCGAGGGTTTAATTTCTGTTAATTCTAAGGGTTTACCCAGTAACCAAGTGGCTAAGTCTCTCGAATATTCAAGGGCGATAAATTTACAGGTAGAATCATACATTTTCAATTCAATTATAGGTTAAGCTGTTCGTAATTTAAATTGCTTGTTGAGACGAGGCAAGAGGCAAGAGGCACTCTTGCAAGAGGCAACACCCCCCACCTGACAGGTGTAGGTTTATTACAAAGAGGTGAGCAGTCACACACTCAAGGTGAGAAAATCAAGCTAGAGATTTAGAGGAGCATCGTGAAAGGCAATGCTGAAAAACAAATATCTCAAGCAGTGGTCGTGCATGGTTTCAGAGCATCTACCCCATTTGTCAATTAGGGTTGATTCATTTAAATTAAGTACAGCGGATTTTGAGTCAATAAATTTGACCGAAGATTCTCAATTTTATCTTTTTCTAATCAAAAGAGTTAGTCACAATAATTAATCTTTAATCTTCTGCCAATATTTATTATGAATAAATTGATAAAGCTTGTTCCCAAGCCACTAAAAGCCTATCTCTCTTGAAATTGTCTGAGAGTACATCCTGTTAATTTAGCTAATTTTTCTGCTTCTTACGTCGATAAAACTATCAGTTTT
>NZ_JADBRW010000344.1:0-2637 GCF_020247025.1 Microcystis sp. M109S1 | reverse complement strand
TTCATCGTAAGACTCTCTGCTATTCAAAATCTGTCGAAATGTTAGAGCACTCAATTCGGCTTCTTATTCATTACCTCAAGTTTAAGGATGTTCCTATTCCCTGCGTTTCTGCTTGATTCATCTTTCTGTCTGACAACGCCCAATTTTGAACAGAGTTCCAAGCATCATCACTTATATCTGCATTAACAATGGCATATGCTACATGCCAAGTGTGCCGATGTTCAGTGTGCCAATGATGGATACGAACTTCTGGAACTCCTTCAAGTTTACCAAGGTTAATTTTCCTCTCAGACATTTCATTTCTCCATTATGGATTGTAGTCATTTGTTCAAGCTGAGATCTAACGTAATGCACCCCTCATTTTTCGACCGTATAACTATATAATATACGGAAACTTTCCTTATACTATGCTAAATACGCATTTTTAAAAGAATCTTTCCGTATATTACGCTCAAGTGGAGTGATCGCGAGAAGTTTTCCGTATATCACGCCCAAAAGCGTGTTAGCCAGATTAGCGTACTGTAAACAGCACTAATTGTTGTCGTTTTTTAGGGGTGATCGGCAACATTACTGTCAATTTACCCCTAGTTTTCTCTCTTGGCTCAGTCTGTAACCAATCTTTTACAAAGCTGTAACTTGATCCCAGGGAATAAGTTAATCCAGCATTAGGCGATCGCTCCTCAGCAATTGAGAAAGTTTTCACAACGTCCAACGGTAGCAAGCAATTATTGTCCAGATCAGCGATCGCTGAATAATTGCCTCACGATTAGCATTGACGTTACCGATAATCATGGAAATAAATTTGCTCCCATCAAACCGACTCGATCAACTGCGCTCTTTTTGGTCCCTAACATCGGAAAAAATCCTCAATAAGGCTTGACAAACTAGCTAGACTTGACTTATAATTATTTTTATAATGGGAATCCGTGTCGTCCTGGAGACCCTCTCTTTTCGGGCCAGATGCAGAAGTAACTTAAAGATGACAGAATTTCGCATCGAGAAAGACAGCATGGGAGAAATTCCCGTACCTGCCGATAAACTTTGGGGAGCGCAGACCCAAAGATCCCTACAATACTTTAGTATCGGTGATAATCTCATGCCCCGGGAGATGATCGGGTCCTATGCCATTCTCAAAAAAGCCTGTGCAATTGTCAATCAGCAAAAGAATCGTCTCAGTCAGGAGAGAAAAAACCTTATCTGTCAAGTCTGCGATGAAATTTTAGCCGGACAACACGCGGATAACTTTCCCCTCTACGTTTGGATGACGGGAAGTGGCACCCAATTTAACATGAACATCAACGAAGTCATCTCCAATCGTTGCAGTCAACTGACGGGGAATCCTCTGGGTAGCAAAACCCCCGTTGACCCCAACGATCATGTTAATATGTCCCAATCGACTAATGATTCCTTTCCCTCGGCCATGTATATTGCCGTTACCTTGGCAGTCAAGGAAAAATTAATTCCCAGTCTGCAACTATTACGGAATAGTCTCGATGAAAAGGCGCAATTATGGGCAAATATAGTTAAAATTGGCCGCACTCACCTACAGGATGCCACCCCCTTAACCCTCGGACAAGAATTCTCCGGTTATGTGGGTTTATTAGATGATGGCAGCGATTGGCTAGAAAAATGTCTAGAAAAAGTGTATCGTTTATCCTTGGGAGGAACAGCAGTGGGTACGGGAATTAATGCTCCTCTCGGTTTTGCTGAAGATGTGGCTGCCGAAATCGCTAATCTGACCAAATTACCCTTTATTACCGCTCCTAATAAGTTTACCGTGCAAGGTTCCCACGATGCTCTGGTTTTTTTGAGCGGGGGACTGAAAACTATCGCTAGTTCCCTCTATAAAATTGCTAATGATATCCGTTTACTTAGCTGTGGTCCCCGTTGTGGATTAGGAGAATTACAGCTGCCGGAAAATGAACCGGGTTCTTCAATTATGCCGGGAAAAGTTAATCCCACCCAATGCGAAGCTTTATCGATGATAGCAGTGCAGGTGATGGCTAATGATTTAGCGGTGACGATGGGAGGTGCTGGGGGACATCTGGAGATGAATGTCTATAAACCTCTGTTGATTCATAATCTCATGCAGTCTATCCGTTTGCTCACTGATGGTTGCGGTAATTTCTGTCAATTTTTGGTTCAGGGGATGACTGCTAATGAAAAACAAATTGAGACTTTTTTAAATCAATCCTTGATGCTGGTGACTGCCTTAAGTCCCGTGATTGGCTACCAAAAGGCTGCCTACGTCGCTCATTATGCCCTAGAAAAGGATTTAACCCTGAAAGTGGCAGCCTTGCAACTAGGATACATCAAGGAAGAGGATTTTGAGCGCATTGTTGACCCCGCTAAAATGGTTAATCCCTACGTTGCCGATGGTTAATTCTCTGAGGGGTTGACTGCCTTGACACTCCCCGCTCTAAAGAGACGGGGATTCTTGGTTCACAGAGATTACTTGCGAAAGACAGAATTGCTTCTGAAAAAGTAGAGGTATTCTCTCCCCAAGCGTTTATTGGATCTAGCCCAAAGGTTCCGGTATGCCCTACCGTACTTAGTCCCCTTTTAAGGATGTTGATTGCGGCGTTTTCATCCCTATCCAAAACACATCCACACTTGCACTGATGGGTTCTAGTCGAT
>NZ_JADBRW010000343.1:0-31202 GCF_020247025.1 Microcystis sp. M109S1 | reverse complement strand
TTCTGTAATGGTTAATTCTTTAAAAGGGGTTTCTAGTCGCAGGTATGGACAAGCTGGCTATCCTAAACCCTATGGGAAAGATGCTCTTTGGTCTCCTAGTTATTTTGTTTCTTCTTTAGGAGGTGCAACCCTGGAAGTTCTCAGATGCTCTATTAAAGATCAAGAAAAGCCGTCGTAAAACGACGGGGTTTTAACCCAAATTTTCGATAAACAGGGGAGCAAATCCTACGACATTATATCTGCTGGCAGCGGTTTCCATCAAACCTTAACCTTGTTGGCATTTTTTTATGGTTATAAACCTACTACTATCTTACTGGATGAACCCGATGCTCATCTTCATGTTAACTTGCAAAGAGAGATTCTAGATTATTTTAAGAATCAAAAGGCGATCGAGAGAAATACTCAATTTCTTATTGCCACCCACGCAGAAGAGTTTATTAGAGGGGTTGACGTTCGGCAAATAATCTCATTACTTGATAGCATTCCTAAAAGAGTGGAAGCTACACCAGCGATTTTAACAGCGATGGCCGATGTTTCTAACTTAGAGATAACACAGCTTTCGCTTTCGGAATCTAATTATCCCGTTATTTTGTATGTTGAAGGAGAAACAGATGAGCGTCTTTTACGAGGTTTTGCCACTTCTTTAGGAAAGCAGGATAACTTAAATAAAGTTTGTTTTCGGGTTATGGGAGGCGGCAATAAGAAGAAAATGAAAGAAGATTCTGATCGTCATTTTGCTGGGATTAAACAAATAATTCCATCAGCGAAAAGGTTGGTATTGTTTGATTATGATGATGACGATCAGGCCTTCCACCCAGAAGCAAATGATCCGAAGCAATCATTATATGAATGGCGACGAAAAAATATTGAGAATTATTTATTAGTTCCCGATGCTTGGATGAGAGCAGCCCTACAAACCGGCGGTTTTAACGACCCAGATATTTTTTTTCCTCCAGTTCAAGAATTAATTAGGAATTTTTTTGATAACGAAAATCTTACCCTGCCTCGAAATCAATCTTGGAGAGATGTCAAAGCAAATATTTTTCAAGTTGTGGATGGGAAAAAGCTATTGTTTGAAAATAAGGACTCTCTTTTTCAAAGGCTTAAATCTCATCAACTTCCTTTAGAATCTGTTCCATCTTTAGAATTGACCCGTGAAATCGTCGCCACTAACATGAAATCTGATGAAATTCATGAAGATGTTCATCAATTCTTCGCTAAGTTGGATCAACTTCTGAGTTAAGCAAAATTGTTAAGTAGGGAGGCACAATTATTTGTAGGATGGGTTAGCGGTAGCGTAACATGAGCTTTTGTGATAGGACTCCTTATAGTTAATTTAGCACTCTTAGGGCTTGAGTGCTAATCTAGGTGTGCGGTTATTGAGGAGATAGGGTGTTATGTCCCTACGGCAGACTGAATTGAGTTAAAAAAATAGAAATTTATCAAGATTTATTAATAATTGCGGAAAATCAATGATAACTATTGTAGCATCGGGAAGCTAACAGAATTTTAGCCCATTTTCGCCTTTTTTTAGGAGAAGACAACCATGATTAATCTGAATCCTGCTATCGAACAAAAAATTAATGAATTTATTCTGAAAGTTAAATTAGCTCACCAAAAAGAAGCCACAGATATCATTCAAGAAACGAAGAATTTAAAAGGTGAACTTATTCAAAAACTAGGTGGATTAACTTTTTCAGACTCTTTACCTAGCAGAGAAGAATTAGAAAAACAAATAATAGCTCATACAGATCAGCTTGTGGAGACAATCAACCTTTTATCTACTGGCAAAATTTCAGAAACTCCTCTTGATACTTTAAGCCAAGAAACTGATAGTTTAGTTACAACAATTACTATTCTATTCGATGCTAATGCTAACGTTCCAAACTTGCCAAAACTTAAGGAAAAACTAACTGCTTGGCAAACAAAAGTTAAAGATACTTTGGTTAAATTTTCTGCCACTGTGGAATTACAACAGAAAAATGAGTCTTTGATTGCTAAACTGAAGGATAACTTAGACAAATATAGTTCAATTCCTGAAGTAGATGAACCCTTTGAAAAGTTAATTAAGGAATTTAAAGATAATTTTGCACAACTACAAGAAGCAAGTGTTTTATTTCAAACTTTATACGATTTAATCAATGAAATTAAAGCTAGAGATGAGGTAATCAAACTAAATCAAAGAATTGACATTTTGCTGGAAAAAACCAAAGAACAAGTAGCGGGATGCCATCCAGAATTTGACCATAAAGTACAGGGAGAATTAGCCACATTAATTACAATACTAGGGAGCGCGCAGGTGGAACTCATGGACAGTTCCAAAACTTGTGCTATCATGCAAGTAAAGTCGGTGGTAGATTCTGGAGAAATTGCGATTAAATCTTTAATAGGTCAACCTAATATTATTCTGGCACAAAGATTACGCTATGCCGCCAAAACGGAATTGAGAAAAATCCGGAAATGTCCTTGTCCTCAGCCTAATCTACTAAATTTAAGTACTAATCGACTAAAAAATTTAAGTGCTAATCTACTAAATTTTAGAGATGATTTTTACCATTCTTTCAAAATACCTACAAAAGTTTTAATTGGATTATTGTTATCTGTCCCTTTGAATTTGTGGATTATTCAACACCATTCAGTGAATAAATTACTTGACTCTTTACCTCCAATTACAACTAATAAACAAGAAACTGCTTTCAAACCTAGCCAACAACAAACTGCTTCCGGAAATACTTCATTGCCAAGCACAAGTAAAGAGGCAGAGGCAAGTAAAGAGGCAGAGGCAAGAAATTTTATAATTTTGATATGGATGACAGGCACTTTAGGGGGAGCAGTTAGCATTCTAACTCGTTTGCAAAATTTTGATAATCCCAAAAACCAAAAATATGACGATGACCTCTTGCCATTTATAATTGGTCTAACTAAACCCATTTTAGGGGGAAGTTTTGCTTTCTTTATTCTGCTAATTCTTAACTCTAGCATTTTTCCCATAGAAATTCAGCCTAGCAATAAAGATAATGGGAATGGCATCTATTTATATGGACTTTTGACAATGGCTTTTGTGGCTGGATTTAGCGAACGTCTTGTTCCCGATTTAATTACTCAAATAGAGAAAAAAGTGACTGTAGAGGATAGTTCCACTGGACAGGGACTACCTCCAGCGATTTTGATCGCTCCGCCTATCGCAAGTTTAGCATTATAGCGTTTCCTGTTCACAAGAGGTACATTATCGATTCTGAAAAGCTTAATCAGCAAAGGTTAAACTGTGCCTCGCAGATGCGAGAACCGCTATAAACGGGGAGAAAGAATTTACCATTAACCCCGTTGGTAAGTACACCATCACAATCTCACCACCAGAAAGCGGTAAAATTGATAAAAATATCACTGATGCCAAATTTACCTATACTCCACCCCCACAAGGAAATGCTGGGGATAAAATTACTATTACTGCCACTTCTGATTCCGGACAAACTGCCAAGGCTACTGTCACTTTAACTGCATAAAAAAAGACCGAGAGAGCCTTCTAGTTTGACAAAAAAGGATAAGTAGGTAGGTGTTAAAAGTTGTCAGACACCCCCCTTATTAAGTAGGGCAGGGGGGATCCCCCCGCCTATCGGCACCCCCCTTAATAAGGGGGGCAGGGGGGATCAGAGGCAAAATCTATCTTCAATTTAATTATAACTACTTACTTAACTCCGATTAACTCGATTTCGGGTTAATGGGAATAGCCAGGGCTTGAACTTGAATTTTTTTCAACTCGGAAACTAATCGAATTGCCTGGTGTTCGTAGAGGGGGGCGCCCAGAGTCGCTGGCAAATTTTCCATGAGATCGCTGGCGGTTTTCAGGGGACAATTAGAAAAACGACTGATCACGGTGGGTGCTTCTGCGGCAATATTGCGGTTAAAGGCTTTTTCCACCCGCACGCGCCAAGTTTTGGGAGTTCGACGACCCTGTTCCACCCGTCGCAGTCCGTTGATGGTGGCCAGCACCACAATGCGATCGCCGATGCGTAAGTTGAGATAATCTTCGGGCATTAATTTCGGGGTTTCCCGTTCTCGTTGGTGTAGAATCGGCACGACTCGATAACCGTAGGCAATATCCCCGATCGAGCTACCATTGAGAGTATCTCCAGCTTCGATCTCGTATTCGGTCACCAGAATCGTTTTTTGCGCCCAACGGAACAGATAGATGATATTTTCTCCGAAAGCGGCCCCCGTAAAGGCTTCTGCCGCCACGGTGTTGGTTCCTAAAATGTGAGATTGGGGCAGAATTTGACTTAATTGTTGACTAAGGGTGTCGTCGGTGGTGCGGATGACTAAGTAGCTTTGGGGGTTGAGTTTGCGGGTGGTTAGGGCCACTTCTAAATTGAGGATTTCGTCATCGGTAACAATCGCTATACTTTTGGCCCTGTCTAAATTGACATTTTTTAAAGATTCTTCGATATTTCCCGTCATCAAGGGCATTTTTGGCAGCATAGTCACATCAAAATCCCTATTTAAGCTGACCCCGACAATCGCCTGTTTCATTTCTAGTAATAAATTAGCCACTTCTGTGCCGACTCGACCTAAGCCCACAATAACGATATGATTCTGTTGGGGAACTGGGGGACGGTTAGGGATAAATTGAAATCTTGATGATAATAAAGTTTCTGTCAAAATGGCGTAGAGAACCCCGATAAAAGCGGTTCCAGCTAAGGTTAAAAAGAGACTAAATAGCTGCATCCACCAGGGGACTGCATTTAAATCTTCGGGGTTAGAGGCACCGAAAACATCACCGTAACCACCTAATAAAAGAATCGCCGTTCCTGAAAGAGCGGAAATAAAGGAAGCTCTCGGGGCGTAGATATGGAAAAGAAAAGTCCCGATCATTACCAGCAGGATAATGATAAATACTGACAGGAAAGCCACCCGGTGAATTTGCTGCTGAAAACTCAATTGCCAGAATTGTTGGATTTCTTTGAGCAATTTTTGCCAAAAATGCCGCAACTTCTGGCGAGAATTTGAAGTTTTTTGGCGGGTAGCATCGATGTTTTGGTAGGTAGTTTCGATGGTGGTAATGGTATCACCGGCTCTGATAGTGGTGGTGGGGGACCATTGATAAAATCCGGCCGTTAAAGGTTCATCGGGGGCTGTGTGTGCTAACAGACGACGGGTGGGGGTATTTAAATCACCTAAAAAGCGATCGAGTAAACCATCTTCGGGGCTAATTTGTCTCTGGATAATCCGCAATTTCTGACCGTCGAGATGCAAAAAACCGAGGGTTTCCGTGCCTAATGTGGCTAAAGCAAAGGCATTGGCGGGTAGTTGGGTGGGTTCATAGGCGATAAAATTGCCTAAACGTTCCTTGAGTAGCTCATTGAGATTATCTTTAGAAGAACGCACCACTAAGCGGGTAAGGGGATTTAATTGCCGAATAATTAGGGCAGTAGTGGCATTAATTCGCTCATCACTGGTGACAATTAAAGCAGCCCGACAGCGCTCGATTCCCGCTCTTGCTAAAATGTTTTTTTGACGACAATCACCGATAATTATTTCCTCTAATAAATCGGGAAAATCATTAATTTCCCAACTGGGAGGCTGTATTAGTTCGATACCGACAACGCTAACCCCAAACTCTTTTAAAGACTTGACGCAGTGTTGTCCAAGACTACCCAATCCACACACTAAAAAGCGATCGGCTAACTTGACATTCCCATGGACAAAGCTGAGAGATTCTTGGTTCATAGATTCTGCTTGTCTTAAAAAATAGGATGTTTTTTCAAACTTTTAATCCACCCTTAATTTCCTCTTAATAAGGGGGTATTAGACAATTTTAAACACCTACCTAATTATAACATACCAGCATTTTTATTGCGTACCCGTTGATACATTTCTTCCATTACCTCGATAAAGGAAGTATCCTGATCCCAAAATGCAGGATAATCACCAGCTTTTTTAATGACAATTGCGGGAATAGTTGCCGCTTTAACTAACTGAGGATTTTCGGGTAAACGGTGATGAGAGTGCCAAAATTCTTTGAGATCAATTGTTTCTGATGCTGGTATAGTTTCGGGTTTAGTGTGATAGGAAGTAACCGGGTTAAGAGGAATTTGTTCCTCTTGGATGGAGGAGGAAAGCAGCTTACCGAGGGGAGTTTTTGCTAACTCTTGCAGTAATTTTTGACGAGAGATACCCCGTAATTCAAATAAGAGGAAAGGATCCTGATCTAATTGGGAAGCAACAAGGTAATAAACTCCAGCAATATGTTTACAGGGATTTTCCCAATCGGGACAGGAACAATTGGTGATAAAATCCTTTTGACTGTGGGGTAATAAGTGTAGATTCAGATCGCTAAATGCTTCATCAATATTATCGGGAACTTCTTTGAGCAGCAGTTTAGAGATCATACTCGCTCTTGAACCAAGATTATATAAAGCTTGTGACCACTCTGCTTTAGTAATTGGTTTAATCTCGATACTCACCCTATACAAAGGTTCTTTGTAAACTCCAAAGTAGGGATTAATGGAACCTCGCACCTGAGCAGTAATTAAATTACCATCAATTTTATAATTCTTGACTTTATCATTTTTTGCGTAGGAACGTCCTCGACTCAAGCGCGCTGAGTCAGTAAATTCCTCTAATGCTTCTATAAAGCGTTGTCCCCACCAAGTTTTACTAAATTTATTCATGGGTTTACCTCGATTAAATAATTGTCTGTTTATTCAATGCGATTAACTGACGAAAACTTTCGTTATCTAATTCCGTTAACCAGGATTCATCATTACTAACAATAGCATTAGCTACCTTTTTCTTTTCCTCGATCATTTCATCAATTCTTTCCTCTAAGGTTCCCAAAGTGACAAATTTATGCACGAAAACATTTTTTTGTTGACCAATTCTAAAAGCGCGATCGGTTGCTTGATTTTCTACCGCAGGATTCCACCAACGATCAAAATGAAAAACATGATTTGCTTTGGTTAAAGTAATCCCCACCCCCCCAGCTTTTAAGGATAAAATAAATACGGAAGGTTCTGTTTCGGGATGTTGAAATTCTTCGATCATTTGTTCTCGTTTTGGTTGAGAAGTCCCCCCGTGAAGATAATAAGTATTATAGCGAAAAGTTTGTTTCAGGTACTTTTGTAAGGAGTCCCCGATTTCAGTAAATTGAGTGAAAATTAGCAAACTATCTCCCTCTAAAATTACTTCTTCTAGCATTTCTCCCAAACGCTCTAACTTATGCGATCGCTCAGGAGTAAAAGCGCTGTTATCCTGTAAAAATTGACGCGGGTGATTACAAATTTGTTTCAAGCGCATCAGGGTAGATAAAATTAATCCTTTGCGTTTTATTCCCTCCGCTTCTTCTAATTGTTTTTCCACTTCTTTAATGACAACTTCATAGAGAGAAGCTTGTTCTTTAGTTAAATTACAATACTGTTTGTTTTCCACTTTGTCAGGCAAATCTTTAATTATCTGCTTATCGGTTTTTACCCGACGCAGAATAAAAGGTTCCACTAATTTTTTGAGAACCGTGGACTGGAGACGATCATTTTGTTTTTGGATTGGCACTTCAAACGCTTTACGAAATTGAGTTTCTTTGCCTAAATAACCGGGGTTAAGGAAGTTAAAAATTGACCATAAATCAAGCAGTCTATTTTCCACAGGAGTTCCCGTTAATGCGAGACGATGTTGTGCAGATAAACTCAAGATTGCTTTAGTTTGTGCCGCTTTAGGATTTTTGATATTTTGTGCTTCATCAATTACCAAACGTTGCCAAGATTGCGAGTTAAATAATTTCAAATCCTTGCGAACTAGGGTAAAAGAAGTAATGACGATATCCTTTTGACTAGCTACTGTCTGAAATTCGCTCTCATCTTGATAGCGCTTACTACCATGATGAATTAAAACCTGAAGATGGGGGGCAAATTTTTCAATTTCTTTTGCCCAATTTCCCACCACAGAAGTGGGTGCGACTAGCAGAGTTGGTAAAACATTATTATCTCCCTCTCTTTCCCCAACCAATCTAGCAATTACCTGTAGAGTTTTTCCTAATCCCATATCGTCAGCAAGACAACCATTTAAACCCAATTGTTCCAGGTATTGAATCCAAGCAACCCCGCGCTTTTGGTACTCCCGCAGCGTTCCTTGTAATTGGGGAGGATTTTCGATCGGTTCTAGTTGACTAGGATTTTGTAATTTCTCTAGCATAGAACCCAAAAAATCATCGGTTTCAACAATAATTTCCTCTGGGGATTCGGCAGCTTTTTTCATTAATTCAATCAGATTCATCTCAGGATTTTCCTGCTGATATTTCTGCCAAAAATCCAGCATTTGCTGCATTTTATTTTGTTCTAATTCTACCCATTGACCTCGAAATTTAACTAGGGGTGTTTTGGTGTTAATTAATTGTTGCCATTCCTCTTGACTAATAGTTTCTTCACCGATGGCTAGTTCATATTGATATTCAATGATGTTTTCGAGGCTAAAAATCCCTTTACTAACGGGGGTAGATTTGCCCGATTTAGAAGTAGTTTTTAGCCGAACTTTGGCGCGCTGACGACCTTGGGGAGTCCACCAAGCGGGAATAATCACTTTATATCCCGCATCTTCTAAAATCCAAGCAGTTTCTTTCAAGAAAGTAAAAGCTTCTGTAAGATTGAGAGAAAATCCCGTCGGTTTATCCGTTTCTAATCCTTGCCAAATAGGGGGATAAATACGGGCAGCATAACCCAAACTTAGTAAAATATTTTTGTCTAAATCTTGACCAAAATGCGCTCGTATGCTTGTTCTAGTTTCGGGGACTGCATACCAATATTCGTCTAATTCTAATCGCAGGGAGGGGTCTTGTTTAGAGATGAGGATAAAGGTAATTTGCCACTGTTCAATATTATCTTCTGGTGCTTCCGTTAGTTTAAAACCAAGGCTAAAACTAGATATATTTTGGTCTCCTAGTAATTGCTGTCTCCAAGTTTGCCACTGTTGATATTTTTCTAAGGCAGCGGCAGTTTGCAGAAATCCAGCAGCTTTAGTCACAGAGAGGCAGTCACCTATAATTGTCTCGCCAATTTTTTTATCAAAACTGGCAGGAATTGCCGTATTAGTGACAATTTCATTGAGGAGACATTCGGAGAAGTGCCGGAGTAGGGTTTTGGGATCGTATAATTGTGGTGAAGCATGGGGATTTTCAGCACCAGCAAGACAAATGCGGGGAAGATATTCGAGATAGCGATCGAGATTGGTTTCGTAGGTTGCTGATATAATTTCCCAAAGAGGGTAGATGGCAAAGTTAGCGGGTTTCTTGTTATTTGTGGCTAATTCTCGATATTTAAAAGCAGGAATATAGTTATCTTTGAGAATTATTTCTTTAAAAGCTTGACTGTAGTGATACCAAAAAAGTAGATCTGCACCTAACTGAATCTCTGAGGAGTTGTAAAGACAGATAAAGTGCAGATCATTGAGCAGTTTAAGTACAGGACTAAGGGGATAACAATCAATTTGCCAAGATTGCCATTGGCTATTTTCTGGGGGTTCTTTTTCTAGATAACGCAGTAATTCTAAGGAGGGTAAAGGTTGATTGTCGTGGCTAGGTAAAAGAAAGTAGCGGGGGACAAATTGCCGACTAAGAGGATTATAATTCGATTGAACTATTCCTAACTCTCCGGTGAGAAAGCTAGTTAATTCTTCTTTGCTTAACTGAAAAGGATGATAATTATCAGCAGTGGTGCGACTCTTTTTCGGGGTGCTAGTTTCTCCCCAAAGATAAAAGCTACCCTTCTGAATAAATTCATCCGTTGATTGGGGAATCCAAGTACCGTGAAGAATTTTCATGGTTTTCAATGAGTACAAAAGAACTTAAATGAGGGCAATACTTAGCCTCTAGAAAAATTGTAGCGATTATGGGAGAATTCTCCACACTTTTTTGTCCCTTTGCGAACCCAGAAGTCCTCTGGATAAGAGAAAAAGGTTAATAGAGCTTCTAGGATAAAAAACCATTGAGAAGACGTGATCGGCGGTTTTTTGAGCTTAAAGCTTATCCCTATATGGGTTTAAAGCTATTTTTGTTCTAGGTTTTGTTGAGGTTCCACTAAGAGGGATGTCTAATTATATCAATTCTCCAAAATCCAGCTACAAGAGTTCGATCCCCCTGCCTTCGTCTCCCTTAAAATGGGAAAAAGGGGAAATGGGAACTTAAATTCGATAATTCAATCTGTAGTTTTTATGGGTGAGAATTGGTATTAATTAACTTTTACCCAAATACTGCGGAAATATTTTTCGGGATTATTTTTATCGATAATATCTTTACAGGGAGTATTACCAACTCGCTCGATTGTACCGTCATCGCTTAAAATCTGAAAGCGATCTGGGAAATGGGGATAAAACAACAAAGCTTCTGGACGAAAACCGTCAGGGAATTGCAGTGATTCTATCTTTTCTGGTGCATCTTCTTTTTTTCCTGACCAAGTATAGAAAACAAACTGATCGCCTCCATGAAATTCTCCAGCAATAATTAAATATACTTCTAAAGCTGGCCAAAATTCAATGCTACGAATTCCTAATCCTCCCAAATATAACAAGATAGGATCACCAAATTCAGCCCGAGCATTGGTGGAATTAATAACTAAACTTTGAGGATTTTTTAGAGTTAATAAAAGAGCTTTATCGTTTGGGATAGGATTACGAAAACCGATTAAGATATTTCCGTCTGGAGTTGCCGTTAAACCTTCAATATTTAATCCACCTTTAGCTTTAGGAGCTTTGGTTTCTGCTGTTTTGAAATCAAATATTTTAGCCAAGTCAGAGTCTTCGATAATATCGCGCAAGACTAACTGAGTATAAGACTCACCCACTTGAACTATACTAGAGCCGTCATCGGTAATTTTACTAGCAAAAAATTGATGACGAGGGAGTTTTCGTTCAGCATTTTTATTGCGACCATGGGAAGTAATCCAATAGATTATGTCATTTAGTACAGCTACCCCCTCCAAGTCGATTTCTTTATTTTTAGGATTGTCTTTTAGCCAACTATTAATGTCAATTGTTTCCAGGGCTTTTCCCGACTCTTGAGAGGAATAAATCCAGAGAATATTACCTAATTCTGGATCCGCCTCATCATTACCAACAACAAATTTATTTTCTCCTAAAGCAGTGGCTGCAGAAGCATCACAAATTCCCTGATGTTTGATTTCTTGGATAATAGAAAAGTTGAGAGGTTGCATGATTGTATTCTCCTTGTTAACTGGAAAAGTGAGGACTAAGAAAATTATAGGCGATAGAGGAGAAAAAGACAAGAAATGACTAGAAATAATCTCAGAAAGGACTGGTTTGAGGATTGATTGAAAATCTTTAAGGTGACAAACATAGTTATTTATTTCTGAGTATTAGGTAATATGGGTTTGCCAGTATTACGCACATTGATAAACTTCCCTAAAATATCAAACCAAAAAGGTGCGCCCATCGCCACGGCTACTCCTGTCATTAGCCAGCCAAAGATAGCTTGTAACAAGCCATTTTGTTCTTTTATTTGTTCACCATTAAACCATCCTTTTTCATCCCAACCAATTGGCAAAGGTTGATTAATTTTTTCTAAATCCTTGACACTAACTTGTAATTTTTCTGTACATTTAGCTACTTTGGTGGGATCAGCTTGAGCATCTTTAAAACAAGATTTATTAGTTTGAAAAACTTCTGTCGCTACCTGATTAATTCCCTGTCTTAAATTGGAATTTTTGGATAGTTGCTCAATAACATAAAAACTATCAATATTGAGCAAGGCAGCCGCTAAAAAACCAAAAGCGAAAGATACCCCCTTGGCATTTCTTTTATATACCCCCGATGTTCGCTCCATAATTTGAGTAAAAGTGTTGGCTATTTCATCAATAAAATTCTCCAGAGTTGGATTGTCATGTTTGAGTTTGGTACTATCACCTATTTCTATCAATCTGTTGATCGCTAATTTGTCTATTTTTGAGAAATTGGAAAGACTAGCTAATTTCTTAAAAATTCCTGTTTTTTCTCCAACAAGATTTTTTCCTAAAAAATCCGCTTTCAATAATTTTTCATTATCTGAAAGTTGACTATTAACTAGACTAATTAGAGATTCTGCCAAAACTTTTGGTTCAACATAGGAAGGACCAGCTGAGTTTCCAGTTCTAGGATTAGTGTATTGATTGAAACTTGATAATAACGAGTCATTATTGTACAAAGATTCCACCGTATTTTTCCCCAAGAATATTTCCAGAGCTTTTTTTAAATTTCTAGCCCGAAATTCTAATAAGGCGGCCAATTGTTCCTGTAATTCGGAGATAATAAGGCTGGAAGCTAAGTAGATAAAAATTAGAGCAACAATAATTTCGAGAAGGGTTCCTAGGTTCATTTTTAAGACCTCACTATTGATTTTACAAGTTTTTGTTTTTAGTTATGACCAAAGCAAATTAAGCCAATTCTTCAGTTAAAATACGTCGAACTATTTCAGTAACAGCGGCGGCTAAATTGGTATCTCTTTCCCTGTCGGAACCGTTGGGAGTACGAAGAGCTAAGGAGAAAGTTCTCAGTTTAGCTGGTTGCACACGATTATCAACAAATTTGACGAAAGCTACATAAGCAAAGGAACTAGGTCCGAAGCCAACTTTAGAAATTACCACAGGTTGACTAATCATATTTATCACACCTAAAGTTTCTAAAGCGACATCAATATATCGTGCTGCATCGGTTCCCATAGCACGAACAACGGTTTCTAAACTATTCCATTGACTACCGGTAAAACGAGTATTAGTAGTTAAATGCAGATGCCATCCTAACATCGTAATTAAACGCACTAAATCATAAGTCGATACATCATTGGTTCCCGTGGTATTATCTGCTGGTGATCTTAAGACGGTGGCACTGCTACTTAAATCTTTGATAATTGGATCTTTAATCAGAGAAGGATTAAAATATCCCCCAGTAAATTTACAACTGGTATTTCCCGTTTGAGCTTTTAGCCAAGCTTCCAAATCTGATCGTTTAGTAAAACGTTTAAATAAGGCTCCAATTTGATTCGAGCGTCCCAGAGAACCATCAGCATCTTTTCTATAGGAAACCATATCAACCACCAGATCAAAAAATTTAGGTTTGGGAGAATTAGCTGGTTCAATCACACAATTATCAACATCAACTGTAGGGAATTTCCCATTAATTTGTTCAATTGCGTTAAGAACTCCAATGAATTTAGTGGCACTGAGTAATTGTTCTGGATTAAAGGCATCTTTCCCTAACCAATGGGTTTTGATGGGACTGCTGCCATCGCCAAAACTTCCCACACACACACAGGCATGAGAGATGTTACTGGCCAGAAAATTTAAGCCGGTTGTGTCAATATTGGGCAAATTTCCCCGTTGAGGATAATCGCTAAAAGTAATAGTTTTCCCTGATCCTACGAGAGTAAAATTAGTTCCGTAAGAAACTAAATTAGTCCCGTCTGGTTTCTGTTTTAAGTGTTCAGGATAGTCATCTACTTCCATCGCAAAAGGCGAATTCCGCAGTGTTCTAGCGACGAATGACTGAGTTACCCCAATATTGACCGGTGCGATTGAATTATCTTGGATGGTGGTTAATTTGTTAAGTATAAATTTAGTATCTTTGGCTTGATCTAAGATAAAAGGTAGCTGTTTTGTATCAAGTAAATTAGTAGCAATATTAGGATTAATTGCCACTGTGTCAGAAGGAAGTCCAGATAAATTCAAGGCTTGACAAAATTCTTTGAGTCCTCGCCAAGTAAAAGTATCTCCAGTGCCTAAATCACCATCAATCCATTGTCCACCGGGGTATAACCCTAAGTTAGCTAGTTTAGTTTGAATTTCTCTTACTAACCCTTGATCCGCTTTTAGCTGGGAACGGGTCAGAGTTTTGTTATCGTTAACAATGTCTTGTAAAGTTGCCATAGTTTTGTCCTTGAAAGAGATTAGGAAAGGATAGGAAAAGTATTAAAGCAAATTCTTAATGACAACAAACCAAGGTCGAGTAGTGTCCTTTACTTTACCATTGGTATCAAGTTTTAGGGTCTTTTGGGTAACTGAATCGCTGACATTTCCTCCAATAATATCAATTTCATTCGTTCTTTTTGCTACTACCAAATCACAATGAGAAATATAATTGTCAGTGGTATCATAAGTAACTCCTGATTGACGAGGAGCGCAAACTAAATCACCAATTTCTGGAGTTACTTCATCAATTTTAAAAGCCACAAAAGGAGCATTAATGACTTGATCTTTGCGTTTTTTAACACTATCTCGAATATAAACTGAATGACTCGCATCTCGCTTAAATTTATCGGCCGCACCTGCTTTTGTCATGATCCAAGAAATAAATGCTGCTGACCAAGGTACGTTACCCACATCAAAACGAGTGTCAATATCGTTACGATTTAGAGCTTCTTTCCAATAGGTAACAATGCGTTGCCAAAACCCATCTTCTCGTTCTTTTCTTGTCCCTTTTTTAAAAAATTCCCATTCTTGAGTAGCAATATTAACTAAGTTTTGCTTAAAATTTTGATCGACAAAAATTTCGACATGAGAAATAAAAGCAAACCAAGTAGTCATGCCATCACGAGGCGTTTCTAATTGAATTTCCCAGTGATTATTAGGAGCGGATCGATATTGTTTGATGGCTAGGGTATCCCCTTTTGCTAAGGGAAATTTTTGGGAATCTGTTAAGGTACTGCTATCTTGAGGTAAAGCCTTAATGACGGTATTCACTAAAGCTTTTAGGGTTTTGTCAGCCATGATATAAAGTCTCCTTGAGAAAATAAAGAACGATTGAACGATTAGGATTTGTGCAGTGTATTTAAAGCACTTTTAATCCGGGTATCAGTAATCACAAAGGCAGTGAAGGTTTTGCTAGGATCACTCTTAACATGGGAGAAGGGATTTTTATTAGTAATTCCCAAAAAAGTATCAATCTTATTTCCTTTAATTGCACTCCCCACATCCGCCGCAAAGAAATAACCATCATGCTTCACTTTTTTTCCCGAAGGCAAAATGACTTCTTTTCCTCTTGCATCAGGAATATAAATAACTGTTCCTAAAGGGATCACGGTTTTATCAACGGCAATGGTACGATAAGGAACTAAGATAAAGCCTCCTGAACCATCTCCAAAAAATCCTTTAGCTGGGGCAAATAAAGAGCGATTCATGGCTCGGATAATGGCCTCTTTTAAGCTCGGAAAAAAGGGTTTACAATTGGTTTGAGCGGTTGTTCCGGTTGTGGCAAAGTTAAAGGTTTTAAGGGTATTGCTATCCGTTTTAACTTGTACAGTGCCTTCTAAAGCGGCAGTACACCAGTCTTTTTTAGACAGTTTAACGCCTAAAGAAGTACCACTGGAATTTTTTAAGGCAATGGCATCGGTCGCACTACTCGATTGAGCTTGATGAACAAAGTAGAAAGTAGAAAATAGGGTCAATTTTTTATCTTTAACGCCTTCTGTCGGTTCAGGAAAATCAAAGATAATTTGAGATTCAGTTAGGGCAATTAGAACAGGAACAAATTTATCCTTTTGAGAAGGGGAAGTATAGCTAACTTGTGCAAATGCAGGAGAGACAAAGCTGCTCATAATAACTAGATAAATCCCTGCGATAATTAATAGTAAGTGTTGCAAATATTTGTTCATAATTAGTTCCTAAGAACGAATTTCAGTTAAAATGTCATTAAGTTGGTTTGACCACTGGTCTAGGTTAAAATTCTGAGGGTCATCATGTCCACCCAGTACGATTTGATCAAGAACAACATGAAAAGCGGGAATTAACCATTTTCCGCGCCGTACACTGGCCGCAATATAAACAACTGCTAGGCGATCTAATTGTGCTTTGGTAAACCCGGGATCGGGCGATTTAGCATCATTTTTTGTCGGTGGAGAACACTGTGTTTGACCAGAGTTAGGTTGACATTTTCGGGGTTGAACTAATTCAACTGCCAAAAATAAACCCTTACATTTATTCACCCCACAAAATTGATCCGATTCTCGTTTTGTAGAACGCCAAGGGATATTAAAATCCTTACGAGTGACGGACTCTCCTACTCGATTAATAATGATATGAGCAGGGGATTTTTCGCCACTACCATATTTATTAAAATTATTAAATTCCCAACTAGATTGATTAATATTGTTAGGAAAGTTGGCATTTCCAAAATTAGGGGTACTGGTATCATGAATAATAAAATAACGAGCCAATTCTGCACTAGAATTATTATTATTAGTTCGTGAAACGGGTTTATCTAATGAACCGCCAATGTCTGCTTCGTTAATTCCTTGAGCTTGTAGATATCGTCTTAATTGCTCTTTACTGATATCGATGGTGGGTCTAGTTAATAGTTGATCGAACGGAACAGGTAAACTGGTTAAAGTTGGACCCACATTCCCAAAAATCTTGGGTTGACGTAATAAACATTTAGCCTGATCGATAGAAGAAATTTGAGAAGTCGGTACTATTTGACAAACGGTTTGAGCTTGGATTTTTGCTTGAAAAAATAAGATTATTACTAAAGTAAATCCAAAGATCATGAATCGCTGAAAAAGCTTAAATAACACGGCTTTACCACTCCTTGAAATCTTGAAATAAATAGAAAGACAAATTTCCTCTAACTAGATAACTGGACATGACTGACTAAAATTGATGCTTGAGATCGGCAAGCTGAATTGATGACGATAACCCCAAGAAATTCGAGGAAATCAAGCTAGATAAAATTGTTGATAGCCGACGCTAACAGGTGTGGTGGTTCCTTTCAAAACAAAGACTGCATCGTTAAAGAACTTGATAAAGCGATCGCAGTGTGCGGAAGTACCAATGGGAAATTGACGCATTCGCCAACGATTATTGGAATTTCTGTTTTCAAATAGAGAACCAGCATTATAAGCACAGGCAACTTTGGGCGGATCTAACAAAGTTTTCAAGCGTTGATCGGCAATAAATGACGTTCCTGCTTTAATAGAAATACTGGCATTTTTTAAGTCATCTCGATCGATGGTTGAATCATGTAATGTGCCTCTGGCAGTAGAAATTAATGTTTGCATTAAGCCAACACTGATCAAATGAGGGGTGATAGAATCAGATACATAACCCGGTTCTTTGCGGATAGCGTCTGCTTTTCCGTTCGATTCGGTGGCGATGGTGGCAATAATAATTACTGCCGGCACATTAAAATGTTTTGACCATTGATTAATTTCATCAGAAAAATTATTCCAAATTTTGGTGACGGTTACTGGTTGACCACTGGTTCTCTCAATGCCGCTACCCTCAATTTCTACTCCATCTTCTACCAATCGCCAGCGTACACTATTAGGAAAAGCCCGATGAAAATCTTCTAGGGGATTATTGTCATTGTCATCGGCAAGATCGGGAATTTCTAAAACTTGTCCCACGGAAATTTGATTAGGATTGGCAATATCGTTGGCTTCTTGAATTACCACAAATTTTGAAGCATCACCATAAAATTTTAAAGCAATTCCTCTGAGGGTATCTCCCGATTTAATCGTGTAGGTTTGCATAAAATCATCTCCTGAAGTTATCTTATCGATCTTTACTCAATTGTTACTGTCCGAGTTGTGCCATCCCAAGTTACAGAAAGATTTAATGCTTGCGCCAAATCTACTACTTTCACAAAGCCGAATTGTTCAATTTTTTTGATAATTTCTACTTGGCTAGTTCTCTCGGAGATATCCATCAGTTTATTGCTGTGTTCAATCAACAAAAATCCTAAGGATTTTGCATCTTCCCCATCGGCAAACTTTAATTCCATCACTTCTTGATCATTTGCAGTAATAATTTGCCAATTAAAAGTATCTAGCAAAGGACGAATCTTGACGATACTTTTTTCATTAAATATCTGCGCTTCTCGGAAGGCTTTTCCTTGAACAACTGCTGTGATACTAGCTGGAGTTTCCACTAAACCAGAAACGCCCGTTAATTTGATTTTGACTAGCGTTCTAAATTGCTCTCCTACCTGTCTTTTACTTAAGGATGTATCCCAAGGTAAAACCATCGGATCCCATTTTCCGCGTTGGGGTTTATTAGGAAACTCACGTTCTACTTCTCCATGACCTAAAACGGTTTTAGCTGTTACTTCAATATCATAAAAATCACAGAGTTCTGCTACTACCTGCGCCATGGTTTCCCATTGGGTTTGTGTCATGGGAAAACTACCCGCTTTAAATGGTTTTTCCACCGCACCACTCATACAACAGACGCTAACTCCGATTGAACCCGTATTAAACATTGCTGTATGAGCCGCATAAACATTATCTGCGGTGGAAACATTATCTTTAATTGAGTGAGTTCCTCGCACTAACTGACCATCATCCTCGATTAAAATATGATAATGAGATTTATCGATGCTAGAGGCTTTATGTCCCCCTGCCGTCCAGTGAATAATGATTCTTTTCATCGAACAGTTAGGCATCCATGGTGTCGGTACAATTCCCATAATTTTTACCTCTCAATTATTCAATTATCTGGTTAGTCCATGAATTAAACTAAGCTCTCACGGGAGGGCGAATAGCAAAGTGAATGTGGTCATCATGACCAGTGGCAAAATTGCATAGTTTTTGTCCCAAAAAAGTTTCACCCATCAGGGTTGTGTCATTAAAAAACACTTGACTAACCAGTTTTTGCCGTCTCATGGCTTTAATCAGAGCGCGGGCTGCGGTTCGGTCAAAATTGTCACTTTCCCAAGTGATTCCGCCATGTTGTCCATCCGTGCGCGGAAGCCTTACATCACACATTAAACCCGTCTCATGGCCTGCGTGTTGCGGGGTGTCTCCCCCTGTGGGTTTACTAACATCATTAATAGAAAAAGCGGCCTTACTGGGATTAGAAACTCGGAATGTATTATGATAGTCAGCAGCAATTTCTAAGATGGCATCTGCTAACCAACTTGTTCCAAAATCATGATCATCATTGGTTTGATTTTTCTCATGATTAATTAAGCTAATAGAAGGATTACTATCGGGCATGGTTTGCCAACGAGGTGCATTGGCCGCTTCTAACCATTTCTGAGTGGTATTTCCCACATCTATTCGTCCATCTCCGCCTAGAGTTTCTCTCCCTGCAATAATCGATTGAAATAATTGAATAGCAAGAATGAAACCCGTATTCAAAGCTGCACTATTAGGATCACCGACAAAAGTATAGCCGAGGGAATGTAATCGCTGTTTAACCGCAATCTTATCGGCTGTTCGGTTGATTCCTCCTAATCCAACACTTCCCGTTAAATTCAGGGTAATTGCACCGGTTTCCTCGGGTAGAGAAGCCTTGATTTCGATTTCTACACTTTGATTATCAATGGCTATTTTAACAATGCGATCGCCTGCTTGTAAGAAGACAAATTCGGCTTCCCATTCTCCTCCTTCTTGTATTTCAATATCATCTAGGGGGAATTTATTATCAACTAAAACGGTCAATTTTTTGCCTTTGTCGGCAGCAGCGGCGGTTCCTTCAATCTGAAAACTTTGTCCCACTTCCACTTCCTTCGGAAAACTGGTTACTTGTAAGGTATTGGGGGGTGGTGGAATAACAATTCCGTTGGTTTTTGCTAGTAAAGTCCTCGCTTCGGGAACAAGTTTTAACACTTTGCTGATATAACTTATATCGGCAGCAAAGCCTTTACTTTGAATAAAACCGATAAAGTTTTCAGGAGTTTGAGTATTTTCTTCTAATCCTTTATAGGGTTCACGGGTTAAAAATTTCCAATAACCTCGCAGAAATTTGTCAATATCCGTGAATAAGCAAAAGTCCATCGCTTCCGATTCAGAAGGTACTTTAATCGATTTAGGAGTAGCAAAGGGAGTCATTTCCTTGCGCCATTTTAAACCAGCGAAGTTTTTCTGTTCCTCGGCTAGTTTACTGGTGGCTCTGGCGGACTCTAATAGCCATTGAGCGAGAGAAACTTCTTTTAAATGACTAAAATGATCGGGAGGAATGTCTGTGAGATTAACCGATCTTTGAGAAGTGTTGTCAACTTCTTGAAAAATAGTAGCTAAGTCAGTTCTAGCATATTGTTGAACTAAGTCATCTAGTAAGGCCATTACCATCTCCTGTTAGCGACCAAGAATAAATCATTTTTGATTGGGTAAGAATAGACCAAAATTTCCGTCTATTGCACTATTTTCGCAAACTCTTCAAACACAAAATGTTCGTCCCGATTGCCAAAACTTTTATCAGGCCATTTCACAAAAAAATGTCTTTCTTCCAAGCGCACATCCAACACGGCATAATCTCCCGGTTCAATCTCAACTAAGGTACTTGCCTCTAGTTCAGAGGATTGCTCTGTGGAGGGTTTAAGAACAGTTTTTTGAGTAATTCTTAGGGTAGCTGGTTCTGGTGTAGAGTTGTCATCAGCATCCCCAATTAAACCAACTTTAATCGCTTCTGCCATCTTTTCTGCATCAAAAAGAGCCATGTCTGCTTGGGAATCCACAAAGCAACATTCAATTAAAATTGCCGGCATTGAAGTATTTACCAACACAGAAAAACGGGTATTTTTTACTCCTCTATTTTTAAATCCTAGCTTGACAATTTCCGTCAAAACTGATTTAGCGATCGCTTGAGAAGTTTGACTAATACCATAAACCTCCGCTCCCACTGCCTTTTTGTTAAAGGCATTAAAGTGAATAGAAACAAAAATATCAACGTTATTACTATTGGCTTTATTGGCTCTTTTTCGCAAAGAATCATTAAGACTAACGGCACTGGTCGGGGTGCAGTTAATTACTGAATGACCCGCTGCCGCTAATTTAGCAATTAGGCGAGTACCCACCTCTTTAATAACAACATCTTCCTGTCTAACTCCCGATGCGCCAATGTCATGAGGTGGGCAATTATGACCCATATCAATCCCAAATTTCATCTGTATACCTCCAGTTTCTTCAATGTTTATTTATTGATCAATTCCTCTGGATATACTCTACCTCAATTAAACTAATAAAAATTATATTTTTACAAAAATTTACTATTGTTTTATGGCAATTTTTATAGAAAGTTCGGCAGCAAAAATGCTATTCTAAAGCTTAATTTAGAACAGCCATACAATCAATTATTTTTCTTAACTATTAACTTGACTCCTTGCAGCTTTTAGCGTATCAGAGACTAAAGCGGGCAAGCCATGAAATAGCTTAGTTCCTGTGGCAATAGCCAAGGCTGATAAAACTGCATTTCAAGGATCATTCAGCCAACTTTTCAGTTTTTGAAAGAGACCGTTGACTCATAACTTAGCTCCTTAATGAATAAATAAATTAGACAAATTGATCGGTAGCCAGAATTTGAGCCAATTTATTCTCCCTGTCATCCAGAGTTTCTGTGGTGGGAATATGGTCTAATAAACTGCTATAGAAAAAATAGGCAAAACCAGCAAAATCTCGCTCACGAGTCTCCTGAGTTTGTGCTTGAATTAATTGGAAATTTACCCGTCTATCGCTGGGTTTTAAACCAGTGAGAATACCGATGACGGTGGGAATATGTTCTCGCGCTGCTTTTACCTCTAATTTATCGATTTCGCCTTCAAAACTAGGCACATTTGGACGATAAACTTGTAAGGCCAGTTCTTCGATTAATCCCTCTTTTTCCCATGCTTGCCAATCAGCTAAAGCATGATCGATCGAAAATCCTAAAGGATTGGGAGAAATGGAGAGAATACAATCATCTTTTTCGGCTTTAATGGTTTTAAAAATCAATCGCACTAATTGAGTTAACTTCTCCTTACGCCAATCTTTAAATTTCGCTAATTGGGGATTGCTTAAGGGACTAACTGAACCAGTTTCCTCTTGAAAAAGTTTGATGGTAAAGGAGTCAAACCCCATACTAAAATCAAAATTTTTAGTACCATTAGGCAAGAGTTTTGCGTGATGAATAGCGAAGTGATCATCTAATTGAATACCATCAATTTCATAGTTTCTTACCACTTCACGAATGATACTAATCCAAAAATCTTTAACTTCAGGATGAGCAGGATTTAAGCGGCAATTCCCATCACCATCAACTGTATTTTCCTGTTGATGAGTAAGCATAAACCAATCTGGTTTTTGAGCAACTAAGGGAGCAGCCAGAGGAACCATTAAACCATATTCAAACCAAGCAATAATCCGAAAGTTATACTTTTCTGTCTGGTTAATCTCAATGATTTCTGCTAGTATATCTCTACCGACTAACTCTTTTTCAAGGTTGACTTTTTGGATTTTTTCTTCATTAGCAGTGAAGATATTATCAGCAATTTGTGATTCAAAAAACACATAGCCTTTATTCCAAACTACTAGATAAAGAGTATTAAAACCTAAATTTTTAAGTTTTTCCAACCCAGCTTTTAAGTTATCTTTAGACTTGAGAATATCACTGTCAACATTGGTGATCCAAACTCCTCGTATTTCTTCTACTTGTACATGATCATCAAAGAAAAATCCCGCTTTTCCCACTGAACCTTGTTCTTCGGCTAACTTGACAGAATAATGATTATTTTGGCGAAAATAGGATTTAATTGGTAATTTAGTTCCCGCTTGAATCAAGAACTTCTGATCACTATTAAGGGTTTCAGAAAAAGCTGTGGAAGACTTGAAAAACGTATCCTGAAGAATATGAATGTGCAGCATATTTTTTACTCTCTCTCAGACAAAGGATAAATGAACCTCAAATCCGCAGCAGCGACAGGTTCGGAAGACAGACAAAAGGCAGCAGAGACAGGGAATAACTCCACGTTCTCAAGCGTACTTAGTTCTGATTGATTCTCAGAATTTGCCCACGGCAAAATATAGTCAATAACCGAACCCAACTATTGCTGAACAGTTACCGCTACTCAACTGTTTACCTAGCTTGAAAGCAACACTTAAACAGGCAAACCAAGAGCCGATGGTTCCTCTCATTGACGTAATGTCAAGGCAAAAGGGTTTGGGATCAAAGATTGGTTGGTTAGGGAAATAATTGGGGAACAATTTAACTTGCTCTATGATAACTATAGATAAGCAAAAAATACTTAAATGTAACAAAAAAACACATAAGTGGGGAGATGTAATTAAATATCAGACTTATCGAGGTTGAATTAAGCTACTAAACCCACAACCAGCATAGGTAATCAACTGGACTAAGCTATATTACCAATCATTAAGCCGATTGACAGCCTTTCTCATCCAGATGAAGTGTAACCTATTTGTACCTCACCATTAAGATAACTGCTCTCAAAACCTAAAAATCGTGAGCGAGGGTTAGCCATCCGTTAAAACGGATGGTAGTCGAGCGAACAAGGGGATTTATCCCCCTGTATCATTTATTAGTTTGATTCTCGATGTATTTTTTAATAGTTTCCGTAGAGGCGTTACCAGCAGTTGAGCAGAAATAACTAGGAGTCCACAGAGGGGGTAACTTTAACAATTCTGGGAACTCTTTTCTTCAGTGATGAGATAGTCTCCCTTTAATTCTTTTAATTATTGTTGAAGGAGAATAGCTAGGATCAGACTCTAGGAATAGATGGATAGGATCTGGCCTGATTTCTAAGGCGATTAATCTCCAGTTATTTTCTTGGCACAGGTCAAAAATAATTGACGGCGCTCTCAACTTAATGTCTCCCTTTAATACTGTCTTTCTTCGTTTTGGACACCAGACAAAGTGATAGTTAAGCAGTGTTACCGAATGAGGATTTCTTCTATAATCTTCCATTGTACTCTTGACAATTAGTGTATTTTCAACTTATCCTCCATACAGGAGGTAAGTCAAAATGTACGGAGTTCAACAAGTTCTCATTCATGCAGACAGCGAGATAAGGGCTATCTTAGAGTTTATTTGCGAAGAAGCTAACAAGCTGGCTAACTGTGGTCTTTATTATTGCCGGCAGATGCTTTTTAAGGCGGGGCGATACGTCAAGAAATACCACCTGGATTCTCAAATGAAAAATCATCCACATTTTCGAGATCTGCGGTCATGTTGCGCTCAACAATTACTTCATGATGTAGCGGAATCTTTTTCTTCCTATAAAGGGCTTTTAAGTCTTGGGAATAAAGGGCAGTTACCTAACAAGCCTAAACCGCCTAAATATCGAAAAAAAGGAGGAATGGCGGTAGTAAGCTATCCATCACGGTATGTAAAGCAATCCGAAAAAGGCTTAAAGTTTTCCTTGGGAGAGCAGGTAAAAGCTTGGTTTGGGATTGATAGTTTTTATCTGCCAATGCCTTCTAATTTAAGATTTGAGGACATCAAAGAGTTTCGACTTGTTCCTAGAAATCTTAGTTTTTATCTTGAGTGCGTTTACGAGCAACCCGCTCAAGAGAAAGTCAAGCCTAATAATAAGGTTCTAGGAATAGACCACGGGCTAAATAATTGGTTAACCTGTGTTTCTAATACGGGCAAGTCTTTTGTTATTGACGGGAGAAAAGTTAAATCACAAAACCAATGGTATAACAAGCGAATTGCTCAAATTAAGACTGGTAAGCCACAAGGGTATTGGGATCAGGAATTGGCTATTTTAACCGAAAAGCGTCATCGTCAAATGAGAGATAACGTTAATAAAGCCGCCAGGTTTGTTATTAATTGGTGTCTTAACAATGACATTTCTACTATCGTCTTTGGATGGAATCAACGACAAAAAGATTCTATTGAGTTAGGGAAAAAAGTTAATCAGGAATTTGTTCAAGTTCCCACTGCCAAGCTGAAAGGACGTATTAAGCAATTGTGTGAACAGTACGGGATTAATTTGATCGAGACTGAGGAAAGCTACACCTCAAAGGCTTCTTTTTTAGATAATGATTTGCTACCTAAATTCGGTGAAAAACCCGAAGGGTGGCAGTCATCAGGTAAAAGAATTCAAAGAGGTTTGTTTAAAGCTTTTAATCGTCAGTTAATCAATGCTGATTGCAATGGTGCAGCCAATATTATCAAAAAAGTAGCCACACAGCTAGGGGTTTCTCTAGATAAGGTGGGTAGGGCATCTTTGACAGTGCCACAGCGATATAAGTTAGATAGGCTTTCTAAAATATATCGTAATCGAATAGAAGCGCAGTTTCAACCCGCTTCTATTCACCACAAAGAATCCCTGTTGTTTTAACGCAGGGAGATGTCAAGCGGATATCACTGCCAATAGAGTTCGGTTTTACCGTTATGGGATGAGCATTAACGGGGGTAATATTCTAGGTAAGGAATTTGTATCTAGTCAGTGATGAAGACGATGTTAGAGGGGTCTTTACCGAAATTAAGCGATATTTTCCCGCCGACTGACCATCAGGAACGGGAAACTTTCACCCCCAATGCTTTTTATCCTAATTTATCGGAATGGCTCAAGCGAGCGCAACTGAAAGCGGAAAGTGAATGGTTCGCAGCGATCGCCGCTTTAGAAAATATCTTATTACAAAACCAAAATAATGCTGCCGCCGGTCGGGGTTTAATTCTCTCCGGTCCGACAGCTTTAGTCAGAGAAAGTAAGGCTTTAACGGGTTTTGAATTCGGTGTTTTTACCGTTAAAGCTTTAAAACATTTACAATGGCCGGGTTTGCAATTGCCTTCTCAGGAAAAATCCGCCGCCGATATTTCCCCGACGGAGATCCATGAATTGCCGCTCTTGCCAACGGATCCGATTGCTAATGAAAGATTTTGTCTGGTTTTTAGCGAAAGTTTCTCTCTTTTGCTGGTTTTAGGCGAAGATGAGTGGGGTTTGTCCTCTTTTCAATTTTCCTTTGATCCCGTCCTCACTCAGCAAGCTTGGCAGCAGTTGCGGCAACGATTAGTTAATCTGCGTTATCCGCAAATCGGGACTTTAGAAGCAATTATCGAAGCTAATGGCAGTCCCTCGCCGGATTATCGTCTAGTTAGCCAATTTAGTCGCCAATTACTGCAAAATTTAGCCAACCAGCCTAATTTAGACCTGAAAAAAACGAAATCGCCTATCAATGCCGAAATCACTCCCCCAGAGGAAGATAATTCTCATTTAGAATCGGGTTGTGATTTGGAATTATTGCGCGCTTTAACCCACGAAATTCGCACCCCTTTAACCACCATTCGCACCATTACCCGATTATTACTAAAACGGGCAAAAATAACGGAAGATGTCCAGAAATATTTGGAAACAATTGATTTAGAATGTGGTGAACAAATTCAGCGCATGGAATTAATTTTCCGAGCCGCAGAATTGGGTATTAATCCTCTGGGAGATAAACCAATTCAATTAATTCCAATTGCTCTAGAAAAGGTCTTTCAAGATAGTATTCCCCGGTGGCAAAAACAGGCTAAACGGCGCAATGTCAATTTAGAAGTTAATGTACCGAAAAAATTGCCTTCGGTAATTAGCGACCCGAATTTATTGGATCAAATGTTAAATGGAGTCGTGGAAAAATGTACTCGCAGTATGGCTAGTGGTGGTCTGTTGCAAGTAGATATATCAATGGCAGGAAATCAATTAAAAATGCAGTTCCAAACTCAGGTAAAATCGCCTAATCCTACCCTCAAAGCTTTAGGAAAAGTCTTAATGTTTCAACCAGAAACTGGTAGCTTAAGTCTGAATATGAAGGTGACTAAAAACCTTTTTCAAGCTTTGGGAGGTAAATTTATTGTGCGTCAAAAACCCGAAGAAGGTGAGATTTTAACCATTTTCTTGCCCCTAGGACGCAGTAAATAAGTTGAGATTATTCTAAATTTTTCATCTTGAAAAATAGGCAAACTTGCCAAGAGAATGCTATACTAGGGCAAACATTATTGATAGTTGCCATGGAAAAAACTGTTTTAATTTTAGGTGGCACTGGTCGCATTGGTCAAAGTGTCGCCCTAGATATTATTAATCATACTGCAGCTAAAATTATTATCACCGGACGCAAGGAAAAAGCCATTAAATTACTGCCAAGAATGCAGTTTTTGGCTTTAGATTTAGAAGAAATAGACAAGCTTAGACAGGCAATTAAAAATAGTGATTTAGTCATTCATTGTGCTGGTCCCTTTCACTATCGCGATGGCAGGGTAGTAAAAATTTGCATCGAAGAAAAAGTCAATTATATTGATGTTAGTGATCATCGTTCTTTTTATCAAAAGTTAATCCCCTATCGAGAATTGGCAATAAAAGCGGGAATAACTGCCGTGGTTAATACGGGAATTTTTCCCGGTATTTCTAATAGTATAGTGCGAGAGGGAGTCGAACAGTTAGATAGGGTAGAAACGATCCGTTTAAATTATGCCGTAGCCGGTTCAGGAGGTGCGGGATTAACCGTAATGCGGACAACTTTTCTCGGCTTAAAAAAGCCTTTTTTAGCCTGGATTGAGGGACAATGGCAAGAGATTAAACCCTATACTGCTAGAGAAGTAATTGACTTTCCCGCTCCTTTAGGTAAAACTGGTGTTTATTGGTTTGATATGCCAGAAACCTATACTTTTGCTGAATCTTTTCAAGTGCAAAATGTGATCACAAAATTTGGTTCTATTCCCGATTTTTATAATCATTTAACTTGGATTACTGCCCATATTTTTCCCGATGCTTGGGTAGAAAGTTATCGAGGAATCGAGTTTTTTTCCCAAGTTAGTTATCGCATGACAGAAGTAACCGATAAATTTTCGGGAATTGGGGTAGCAATGTTAGCAAAAGTGGCCGGATGGCAAGGGCAGCAAAAAGCAGTTTATCAAGCAACTATGCTTCACGAGAATACTGCTCAAGCAGCGGGTTGGGGAACTGGCAGCGTGGCAGAATTAATCTTAGCGGCAAAACTCCAAAAAGCCGGGATTTATCCCGTGGAACAGGTGTTATCCACAGAACTATTCCATGCTACGATGAAAAAAAGAGGTATTAAACTCGATCGCTCCTGTGAAATTGTGGCTTAGAAGATGAAAAAAATCTGGCGTTACTTAGGGCTGTTTTGTTTAGTTTTGTTACTGACTTTATCCCCCATCTTCATGATAGCGGCCCAGAATAATCCTGCTAAACAAGGACAGGAAACACCCCTGGAAACTTTGGGAGAAGTTTTTCCCGTCATGCTTGATAATCAAGAACTTTTTACTATTCGGCAAGGAATAGGTTCTTTTTCAGCGCAAGAAAGAGCGAAATCGATTACAGCCAGAATTGAAAAAATTGCCGATGACGATGCCCTTTCTCCTGAAGATTTAACCATAAAAATCGATCCTGAAGACAAAAACCCTTCGATTATTTTGGGAGATACGGTTATTGCTACTATTACTTCTAAAGATGCCAAATTACACGCGGTAAGTCAAGAAGTATTGGCCGAACGAGCTTTAGCAAAGATTAAAGCGGCCATTGTCCGTTATCGTCAAGAACGTCAACCGGATAACCTCTTAAAAGATGCAGTTTTGACAGTAAGTGCTACCCTGTCCACGGTCTTAATTTTCTGGACGATGATTTTTATATCTTTGCGGGTTTTTCCCCAGATTCAGAGATTAATCACCTCCCTAGTTCCTGGGGTCGTATTCCAAAATTTTGAGATTATTAGTTCCCAGACAATAGGAATTTTTTCCCTAAGAGTTTTGCAATTTATCCGAACTCTAATTATTTTAACTATTCTCTATTTTTATTTAACTTTTGTCCTTCGGCTTTTTCCCTGGACTAGAAAATTTGGTGATGGTTTTTTGCAATACTTTTTCCGTGCTTTGGAAGTTTTTTCCCAAGAGATAGCAAAATATTTACCCAATATTTTTATTATACTGCTAATTATTTTTATAACTCACTATCTGTTGAGAGCAATTAAACCATTTTTCACGGCATTGTCAAGAGGAACTTTAGTAATTCATGGTTTCTATCCCGATTGGGCAAACCCAACCTATAATTTACTGTCACTGCTGATAATTGCCTTAGCTATAGTCATCGCTTTTCCCTATCTACCCGGATTTAATTCTCCTGCTTTTCAGGGGGTGTCGGTATTTTTAGGGGTGCTATTTTCCTTGGGTTCTACCTCTGCTATCGCTAACGTGGTGGGAGGAATTATCCTCATCTATACTCGCTCTTTTCAACTAGGAGATAAAATTTCTATTGGCGATGTTATTGGAGACGTGATTGAAAAAGGATTATTAGTCACCCGCATTCGCACACCAGCTAATAGAATTATCACGATTCCTAATTCATCGCTGTTAAACACCAATGTGATTAACTTTAGTGTCTCTCAAAGGGAATTCAAACAGCCTTTAATTTTGCAAACCACAGTCACTCTCGGTTATGATTTACCTTGGCGTAAGGTCCACACAACCCTGAAAGAAGCAGCCTTAGCAACCAAATTTATTGTCTCAGAACCTGCTCCTTTTGTCTTGCAAACCAGTCTCGATGATTTTTATGTCAGCTATCAGCTAAATGCCTACACCGACCATCCTAGCAAAATGGTGTATATTTATTCTGAATTACATCAAAATATTCAGGATAAATGTAACGAAGTCGGTATCGAAATTATGTCTCCTCACTACAAGGCTCTCCGGGATGGCAATCACAGCACTATTCCTGAAAATTATCTGCCGGAAGATTATCAAAGTCCTGCTTTTGGTATTCAGTCAAATCCTCAGAAGTAATAATTTTCCTAATAGCTTCGATCGCTTTTGTCAAGCCCTTTTGAGTTATTGTTGATAATTCTTCACCAAATTCACAATTAATAGCAGGAATAAATATTCCCAAGGCCCTGGGAGTTTGTTGATAAATTGCTTGAGTTAATGCTAATAAAGAAGCGGGACTTTCTGCATGACCTAAATTATTCCATTCGGTAACTGCTGCTAATTTTTCTATCTGAATATCAGTTTGATTAGATAATACCGCATCAACAAAAATAACTAGAGAAGCATCAGCTATATCGGCTGCTAATTCAGGAGTCAATTGATGGGTAGCGATGACTTGCACATTAGTCCAATTCTCCTCGGCAATAATTTCGGCTATTCTCACTCCCACTCCGTCATCATTTCTTAAAGTATTACCGTAACCGATGATCAGTATTTTAAAATTATTCATGGTTAAATAGAGGAGACAGGAGTGGGAAACTTGACAGTAAGTAACTTTTCCCTAATCAGCTTAATTTGGTTCGGGATTTACTTTGTTGCCATGAAAGACGCTGTAAGCGGGAAAAATTAGTTTAAATACTAAGTAGGTGGGTGGAATTAAATATAAGATGAACGTAGGTTGGGTTGAAGCATGAAACCCAACGCCCGCTCATGTTACGCTACCGCTAACCCATCCTACAAATAATTGTGCCTCCCTACTTATAAAAATCTTCGAGATGTTGTTTTAGTTGACGAATTGCCATACTACTATTGCGATTGTCGGCAATTTCTCCACAGAAAGAAACTAGATTTTGTAGGTTAAAGTTAGGAAAATATTGACTTTGATGGCGAGGGATATACTCTTGATTATCTAGCCAATAAATATAGAGATTTTTCTGACGATACAACCAAATTTCAGGCACTTGATAAGGCAGATAGTCATCCACATTCGAGTAACTGGTGACATCAATTTCTAATACTAAATCGGGAGGAGGATCATTTACCCAGTCAATTCTGGCTTTCCCTGCTATAGCCGGCCAATGGTCAATATAAAAACTATAATCTGGTTCAATACCACTTGTTTCTGGTAATTCCATGGTTACGGGAGTAAAAGCCTCGTACTCACGCCCCAGATAATCCAATAAGGTGATGATAATATTAGCAATTAAATGGGCATCACGTCCATGCTTGGGAAGTGGAGACATAAGCAAGACTTCTCCATTGTGATATTTGATTTTAGGCCGAGAATTGTCACCCCTTTGCCGAGACAAAGTTTGATAATCTAGCCAAGTGGCAGGTAATCTCACTAAGGACCCCGCCGGTAGCTCGATTTTATCTAGTGAAACTAAAGCAAACATGGTGCAAGGTTTAAGGTAAATAAGGAACTCAAGGATTTAGCATTTATCTTAATGATGAGGTACAAAGTTTTCCTTGTGGGGAGTCGGTGGTCGATACCAAATTAGGTTATACTTCATCTTGATCAGAAACGCTGTAAAATAAGTATAGGATATCTTCGATGCTCTCGATACACAGCTTAACCTAATCGATAAATTAACTGAGTCTGGTAAGAAAACTTAAGCCTTGATAGTAGTTTCTTGATGAGCCAAAAATTATGCTATCGACTAACACAGTTTCCTCTAATATTATTCCCCCTCTCGAAAATGGCGATAGATTAACTCGTCCTGAATTCGAGCGCCGTTATCAAGCAATGACACAGCTAAAAAAAGCTGAATTAATCGCAGGAGTTGTTTATATGGCAGCTGCGGTGAGAGCCAAAAACCACGG
>NZ_JADBRW010000342.1:0-2730 GCF_020247025.1 Microcystis sp. M109S1 | reverse complement strand
TTCTGCTCTTTCTTCTTCTTTAAGAGCTTTTTGTAAGTTTTTCTTTTCTTCTAAATCTAGGAAATCTTTAGCTGGCATAAGTAGAATTTTTCTCAAGTTACTATTTCTATTTTAGGTGGTTTAAGTGCGTTTTAGCTTATTACCTCGAAGGTGTTGTCAGAGTTAGGTCAACTCAAATCCAAAGAAGGGCAAATTATTGTCGGTGCGGCGGTGATCGATGATGTCCTTGGTATTATTGTTCTGGCTGTGGTCGCTAGTTTGGCCAAAACCGGTGAGATCGATGTGGTCAATGTTATTTATTTGATCGTCAGCGCTACGGCCTTTTTGATCGGATCAATTTTGTTGGGAGGTATTTTTAACAAAAGTTTTGTGGCGATCGTGGAGCGGCTGAAAACTCGGGGAAATATTGTTATTCCGGCATTTGTCTTCGCTTTCTTTATGGCATTTTTGGGCAATGCTATTCATCTTGAAGCGATTTTAGGGGCCTTTGCGGCCGGTTTGGTTCTTGATGAAACTGATACCCGCAACGAGTTGGATGAGTTAATTAAACCGATCGCCGATTTGCTTGTGCCGATTTTCTTTGTGACGGTGGGAGCGCGTGCCGACCTCGGTGTTTTAAACCCAACGATACCGGAGAATCGGGCCGGACTTTTGATCGCTGTCTTTTTGATGGCTGTGGCGATCGTTGGTAAACTGGTGACGGGCTGGGCAGTTTTTGGCATATCCGGCATCAATCGCCTCGCCATCGGTGTGGGCATGATTCCCCGGGGTGAGGTGGGTCTAGTTTTTGCCGGGATTGGCTCGGCCAGCGGAATTTTGGATAAGCCTTTAGAGGTGTCGATTATTATTATGGTAATCCTGACCACTTTCTTGGCTCCTCCCTTCCTGCGAATCGCTTTTGGTAAGACGGAAGCTGTTCCCGAAACCCTGGAAGGCAAGGAGCCGGCTAATCCTATTCCTTAATTTTGATGGTAAAATCTGATTTTTTAGACGAGGCTGAAGCATTTTCAGCCTTTTTTGTCATTGATCACCAGTCAGGAGACAGTCCCGATGCCAATTTTGGCATCGCCATTTAATCTTGACTGTCCGCTAACCGCTCCCTGAAATGACGATAGTTCCGGGATTTATCGGTTAGAAAGACCGCAGTTTCCCCGCGACCAACCCCATTCTTCCACTCCCACGGAAATTTGCGAACCGGGACGGACATCTCCTTTCGATAAGTCTATCAGAGTCACACTGACTGCGGCGAATAAACTGCCACGATAAATCGGTTGTCCTTTGTTGTTGGTATTTTTAAAACTAAGGCTAGAAACTTGGGGAGGTTGACCGGAACGCGTCCAGCGAATGCGTTCAAAACGTCCATTGAGAAATTCTGCCGAATAGGACCAACCGTTATTCATGCGGCCTCGACAAAAAAGCTGTTGTGTGGCCACAGTAGCGGGAATATTGACAGATAAACTCAGAAGGCTGAATGCAGCGAGAGCGATCGGCAAAAATTTCATAAAAGTTGGCACTATAGCGTCAAATAATCCCATTATAAGTTTTTAGCTCGCAAATTTAACTATCGCGGCTGCGGTAAGTTCTGGTTTTTCGAGGTGGGGAACATGACCACAGCGAGGAATCCAGACCAGTTGATTATTGGGTAAGGCCTGCTGAAATATCTTCGCGTCTTTTGTGCCTAAAATTTGATCGTTTTCGCCCCAAATAATCAGCGTTTCTCGGTTTATTTGGCTTAATTTCGGCAAAAATCCCCCATAACCGCCACTTTTGGTAAAAGAGATTAAAGCCTCACTCCAGTGGGGACAATTCAGGTGCAGATTAGCACAGGTGCAAGCATCAACAGTGGCCAAAGTTTGATCAAAATAGGCGGTACGACTGATATTTTGACGCACGCGGGAATTGGCTAAAAAATTAGTTGCCCACTTATCGAGGGGAGAAAACATCAATTTACCCAAGACCGGGGGATTAGCTAGTCCTGCGCTGTCAATGAGGACTAATTTCGCCACTATTTCCGGGTAGGAGAGGGCAAAATCGAGGGCCACTGCACCCCCCATGGAAGCACCGACTAAAATTATCGGTTTGGCGATCGCAGTTTGCCAGAAATGGTAAAGATGGCTTTTAATAGTTTTCGGAGATACTTCCAAATCTGGCGATCGCTCAGTAAAACCGAAGCCGAGTAGATCTATCGCCCAAGTTTCCCTATTTTGGGCGAGTAAAGGTAGTAAACGCCGAAATTCCAGCAGGGAACTATCAAAACCGTGTAGGAGGAGAAAAGGCGGTTGACCTTGCCCTTGTTGACTATAGGTGGTTAGGATCGATCGAGGATAGATAGGGCTATCGATGGCAATTTGCTGGATATTCTGGAGGAGAGCAAGGGAGGTATCTTCGCTCAATCCCTCGCTAACAGTGGGTAAAAAGTTAGGATAATTCACGGATGAGGGCGAAAGTTTGATGAGGCAACAGGCAAGGGGCAAGAGGCAAAAGGCAAGAGGTGTTTAGATATGTGTAGTTAAGTAGTCGTGCAAAATTAATTTCCTAGTGAAGATAGGCAAGAGGCAAGAGGCAAGAGGCAGTTAGATATGTGTAATTAATTAGAACTCTTGCAAATTAATTATATGTTATAATGATGGGTTAACTAATTTTCCCCAAAAAATTAGTTAATCAGTACATTCGTCCTGAATGAAAACTTGAAGTTTAACTTTTAACTCAAAACTCTTTAGAGCTGCTTTA
>NZ_JADBRW010000341.1:0-9810 GCF_020247025.1 Microcystis sp. M109S1 | reverse complement strand
TTTGTATCCATCCATAACCTTACACATTTGTTACGGATGAATTGAGCAGTACGAATAGCATCGTCTATGGCTTGATACTGTTGAGTTTTAGCTTTAACTTTAAACTCTAAGACAAACATTTTACGCAGGGGGTACTTAGAAAACATCAGTATAGCACAATAAAAGTTAAGTTAACAAGCTATAGTTTAAAAAGCCGTCCTAAAAGGACGGGGCTTTAACCCAAAATTTCGGTAAAAGTCCTGTCTGTTCACTGATTACTGTTCACTGATTACTGTTTACTGCTCACTGATAACTGATTACTGATTACTGATCACTGATGATTGTCCACTAGAATGTTAATCAAGTTTGGAGACCACCGCCATGGATGACTTAATTAATGCTCCCTCCCCTTTTCCCCAAGACCTAGAAATGACGCGGACTCCCCCCTGGGGGACGGTGACGGTATTGGAGGAAGGTCCCCGGTATCGCATCAATCGCATTGTCATTAAACCCGGCCATCACATGAGTACCCAAATGCACTACCATCGCAGTGAACACTGGATTGTCGTCTCCGGTACAGCGCGGGTAATCTGTGATGAAAAAGAAACTCTCCTCAAACAAAAAGAATCTACCTATGTTCCCATGAATACCCGTCATCGGGTGGAAAACCCCGGTTCTATTCCTCTGGTGATGATCGAGGTGCAAAATGGCGAATATTTAGGCGATGATGATATTCACCGTTTTGATGATCGAGAATAGGACAGTTTTCTCCTGTACATACTTTAGTTATTTGCCAAAATCTCGATCGTGGATGAAAAAATTATCCTGGTGACAGGGGCTGCCCGTTCTGGGAAAAGTGAATGGGCCGAATATTTAGCCAAAATCAGTCAAAAACCCGTTATTTATATCGCCACCTCCTCGGTGGATGAAAAAGATCAAGAATGGTGCGATCGCATTGAAAGACACCGGCAGCGACGTTCCCCCCAATGGCAAACCCAAGAAATTCCCCGACAATTAAGCGAAACTATTGATAATAGCCCATTTTCTCACTGTTTATTGATCGATTCCCTCGGTACTTGGGTAGCCAATTGTTTAGAAATGTCGGCAGCCGAATGGTTAGAAATCAGCGATCGATTCTTGTATTCCCTCAAAAATGCGGCGGTTGATGTTATTCTGGTAGCGGAAGAAACTGGTTGGGGTGTGGTTCCCCCTTATCCCCTCGGTCGTCTGTTTCGCGATCGTTTAGGCGATCTCTGTCGTAGAATTGGCACAATAGCAGACGCAGTTTATCTAGTTACCGGCGGCCATGCTCTTAATTTAAGTCAATTGGGTCAATCTTTGTCGATAATTGGGCAGTAGAGAAGATGAGCAACGATTATCAGCGTCAAGTGATTGATTTTTATGCCCGTCGTCACGATTACGATAACGATTTTACGGAAGCTCGCGCCCTTAAATTAGTAAATTATCTCTATTTACAAAAAAACCAATCTGTGCTAGACGTGGCAACGGGAACGGGATTTATTGCGGTCGCAATTGCTCCAAAAGTAAAAAGTGTCATCGGGATCGATTTCACACCAGCAATGATTGCCAGAGCCGAAAAAAAGCTAGAAGAATTAAATATCGAGAATATTGACCTAATTAACGCCGATATAGCTGCCATTGACTTTGCCGAGTCTAGTTTCGATCTGATCACCTGTTCTCTGGCAATCGCACTTTTCCCCGATATCCCGCAAGTGCTGGCAAAATGGTATCAATGGTTAAAAAAAGGCGGTTCGGTCGCTTTTTCCTGTAATAATTTAGAATCCCACTTCCTACCCTTGATCAGTGGTGTTTGTCGCGAAACCTATGGTTTTGAGTTGCCTAATCTGCATACTCCCATCGCCACCCCAGAAAAATGCCATCAATTGCTGGAAAATGCGGGATTTACCAATATATCGGTCAATGTCGAGCAACTAGGTCGATATTTGCCCCTAGAAACCGCCAAAAACTTCTGGTATGGGCAGTATTTTCATCCTCAGGATAACCCTCTTGATCGCCTATCGGCTGCCGAAATTGCGACTCTAGTGAACAATTATCGCCGAGAAATCGAGAAAAATGCCACCGATCGGGGAGTATGGCAAGATGCAACCACTTTTTTTGTCACTGCTAGTAAAAGTTAGAAAAAGATCATGAGTCAAGTTAAAACCATCTCTGGACGAGCTTTACCCTTGCGAGGCAACGATATTGACACCGATCGCATTATTCCGGCTCGTTTTTTGCGTTGTATCACCTTTGAAGGTTTAGGAGAACAAGTGTTCGCCGATGATCGAGCCGCTTTACAGGGGAGTCATCCTTTCGATCTACCCCAGTACCAAGGAGCGAAAATTCTGGTAGTCAATGGTAATTTCGGTTGTGGATCTTCTCGGGAACACGCACCGCAAGCAATTTTACGTTGGGGAATTCAAGCAATTATCGGGGAAAGTTTCGCCGAAATATTTTTTGGCAATTGTATCGCTAATGGGGTTCCCTGTGTCACTGCTGAGGCAAAAACCATCACCCATTTACAGGATTTAATTACAGCTAATCCCGAAATTCCCGTCGATCTTTCCTTGACAACTATGACGGTGGAATGGGGGGATTTTGTCGCTACCGTGTCTATGAATGAAGGTTCCCGACAGATGTTAATAGAAGGAGGTTGGGATACCTGCGGACAGCTGTTACAAAATCTCGATCTGATTCAATCTACCGCGCAAAAGTTACCCTATTTAAGTTTCGTTTAGAGAAACAATCTAGGGTGAGGGTGCGTTAGTAATAGATTAACGTACCCTGGCAGGGATTTTGGTTGAATGCAGCGGCTGTAAATATTAAAAAATCTGTCCTATGACTAATCCTGATCATAATCTCCAAAATATCCAAGAACCGATTTTAAACGCTCCCGAAGATGTGCGAAAAATCATCGATCGAGTTTTAAAATTGGAAAGAGATAAGTTATACCAGCGCAATCCTCGCAATATCAATGATGATGTTTTAACGATTATTAAAGAAGTAATTCAATAATCAGTTATCAGTTATCGGTTCACTGTTTACTGTTCACTGAAAAAACTTCCCCATCATCCCCTGTCTCTAAATATGAAACTACTATCAATAAAGTTATGTAATTTTCGACAATTTTATGGTAAGACTCCTGAGATACATTTAGCAGCAAGTTCTCGCAATACAACGGTAATTTATGGCAATAATGGGGCAGGAAAAACAACCATTTTAAATGCTTGTACTTGGGTGCTTTATGAAAAATTTACGGCAGCTTTTTCCGAACCAGAGTTATTAGTTAATAAACGGGCAATTACAGAAGTCAGCACGGGAACCTCCATAGAATGTTCAGCAGAAGTGAACTTTGAACATGAAAATAAACGCTATCAGGTAAAACGAAAATTTTTCGCCTACCAAGATGTAAATAGTAAAATTCAATACGGTCAAAATAGTTTATATATGCTCTACGCTGGTGATGATGGCAATTGGTACGCACCCCATCAACCCCCGGAGGATATTATTAATCAAATTTTACCCGAAAGTTTACACCGTTATTTCTTTTTTGATGGGGAATATATCGATCATCAATTTCGCAGTAGTAGCCAAGGTAAAATCGCAGAAGATACAAAGGAATTATTGGGAGTTAAAGTATTAGATCGAGCGATCGAGCATTTAAAAAAAGCTAGAAAATCTTTACAAGATGAACTTAAAGATTTAGGTGAATCGGATTTAAAAAAGTTATTAAAACAGGAAATTAAAATTGAGCAAGATTTAGAAAAGTTAACCCAGCGTCAGCAGGATATTATTACCCAGTTATCCCAGCAGGAAGAATTAAAAAAAGCCTTGACTAATCGCTTATTAGAGTTAAGTGGTGCCGAGGAATTAAAACAGTTAAAAGAAAAATTAGAACAACAGGAAAGAAATCTGCGGCAAGATTTAGTCAGAACTAAGGATAAGTTAAAGAAATTAATTTCCCAGCAAGCTTATCAAGTCTTTTTAAAAGAAATTAATCAAAATTTTCAGCAATTAATCGATCGCCTACGAGAACAAGGGGAATTACCCAGTGGTATCAAACAGCAATTTGTCCAACAATTATTAGAGCGGAAAAAATGTATTTGTGGCCAGGAATTACAGGAGAATAGTCAAGCTTATTTACAGGTACAAGACTGGATGAATAAAGCAGGAATGGCCGATGTGGAAGAAGCGGCCATTCGCTTATCTTCCACAGTCAAAGAAATAGATAAAAGGGTCTTAGATTTTTGGCAAGAAGTGGATAATTATCAAGCTAATATTCACCAGTGGCGCTTAGAATTATCTTTGGTAGAATCAGAATTAGATGAAGTTCGGGATAAATTTCGCCATTATCCCGATGAAGATATTAAAAATCTGCAATCTCGCTTAGATGCGATCGAGGATTCCCTAAAAGATTTACGCTTGGAACAGGGCAGCAATAAAAATCAACTAGATATCTATGAAAAAGAGTTAGAATCCCTGCAAAAACAAGTACAAAAACAGCAACAAAAAGAGGCTAAATCTAATTTAGGACAACGACGTATTTTAGCGACTCAAGAGGCAATTAATCGCATTAGTGAGGTAAGACGGAGATTAGAAAATCAGTTTCGTTTGTCCTTAGAAAAACGGGTACAGGAAATCTTTAACTCAATTTCTTTTACTCCCTATATTCCCCGTATTAGTCCCGATTACGAGGTAAGATTATTAGAAAATACCACAGGATTCGCCATTCCCGTGGCAGCTTCCACCGGAGAAAATCAGATTCTCAGTTTATCTTTTATCGGGGGAATTATCGATCGAGTGCGAGAAGGTCGTCAGAAAAATACTTTGATGGGAATTGATAGCAGCACTTTTCCTCTGGTGATGGATTCCCCTTTTGGTAGTCTCGATCATATCTATCGTCGGCAAGTTGCGATCGCTATTCCTAAATTAGCCAATCAGTTAATTGTTTTGGTGACAAAAACTCAATGGAGAGGAGAAGTAGAAACCGAGATTTCTCCCTATATTGGTAAAGAATATGTGTTAGTTTATAATTCTCCGAAAGCGGATTGTCAAGAGGATTTAATTAATCTTCATGGTGTTGATTATTCTCTGGTGAAACGCAGTCCTAATAATTTTGAATATACGGAAATTATCGAAGTTAATCGATTCTAAATTTTAACTTCTAATAAAACGATCGATTGCTGTGTTCATTACCCCAACACGACTGGATAATTCCACAAGTTCCGTGGTGACAATATTATAATCCCCTAAATATTTCTGGAGATTAGTTCCCTCTTGTTGATGAGCAATTTCTACCAACCTTTCCTCTCGCAATTCTTGCAAATGATCGAGGATTTCTTCTAAAGCATCTTCGAGGGGAGGTAAGGGAAGAGGAGGATTATTTGTTTGCAAAGCTTGGGTTAATTGCGTCAAAGCTTGGGTTATTTGTTGCGTGAACAGACTCAGATTAGGATGGGGAGGACTACCGCGATATTGTTCCAATTCCGTCAATAAAACTGTCACCCCGCGACCAAAACGGGGAATATAATTACTTAAAGTGATTGCTGGTTCCATTTGTGCAAAGGGTGTGCTAGGATCATCAATTAATCTTTGTAGGGCCGTTTGCATAGTTGTATTTGCTCGTCGAGCTTTATCGCGATAGGAAGATAAACTTGCAGTTTGATAGGATGATTCTCCTAAATAAACTGCCATAACTGACTGAAAATATATTTGATTAGCTTCTAATGCTTTAATGGCAGCGAGGGAAAAAAGTTCATCTTCATTAAACCGTAAAAAACCGAAGGAAAGTGCAAAAGCTAAAGCACTACCGATTAAAGTGTAAACTATTCTGATATACTCTAAATTAATCCCGTCATTGCTGACATCGAGACGACTGATGATTAAAGCAAAAATTGTGATAAAAAATACGGCTAAACTATAGTGAAATCGCACCAAAGCTAAAGCGATCGCTATAGAAATCACCCCAATAATTTCTAACCAGATCGGATTATCTATAATTGGCAACAATGCCAAAACAAAAAACGAGCCTAAAATCGTACCAAACACCCGATAAAAAAAGCGTTGAAAAGTCAAGCTAAAATCTGGTTTTAACACAATAACTAAGGTTAAACCAATCCAAAAACTATGGGTAATTCCTAGCTTATTGTAAATCAATACTCCTAGCGCACTTCCCAAACCCAAGCGTAAACCGTGACGAAATAGGGGCGATTCTAGATTAAAATTAGATTTTAATGGTTGCCACCAAGCTTTTTCTTGACCGTACTCTTTTTCTATCCCTTCAAAGTTCCGCTGCCAAGTATTTTTTTTATCTGAAAAGTCCTCGCTTTGCCGCAAATGTTGCGCTGTTTCACTGGCTATTTTTAGCTGTTTAGATAATTTTTTTAAACGATTATTTAATTGCGAAATTGCCACATAACTGCTATAATCATCCTGGGCATTTTCTAAAACTTTAGCTTGCAGGTTTTTTTGTTGCTCGATCGCCTTGAGTAATAGATGCAAGCGCTCACAATCCGGTTGTTTATTTTTACCCAAAATTAACCCGGCAATATCTTCGCTAATTTCCGCCACTTGCACGAGAATATCTTCTAATAAAATACCCACCGTGGTCAGTTGTGGCAAGGGATAAAGATGAAGCAATTCTCGCAGTGCAATTAAGCTGGTGTTAATGCGATCGCTATCTTCAATCAAGACGATTAACAATTCCCGCAGCTCACTCTTTCCCCAACGTCCCCGACGCGTCAAGGTGACAGTTTTCCTCGAACGTAGCAACAGTTGCCGGATTTTGTTAAAATATGGCTCCTCATTAGCATTAGAACGAGAGTGTAAGGGCAAAGAGCGGAGATAAGTGGCGATACCCTGAAAATTTTCCGCCGTTACCTGACGTAAAGGCTGATTAGGGCGAAAAGGCCAGATAAACAGGGCTAAAAAAATTGTCCATCCCCCTCCCAACACAGCGATTCCGGCCCGTTGTAAAGCGACGACAATATCTCCCGATGGCAAAGAAACAGCAAAAAGCAGCAATAAACTGATTACTAACCCAGCTAAAGCCCCATTTTCCCCGTAAACCGTCAAATAACCCGCTAGAAACAACCCGCAAAAAACTATCACTACGGTCAATCCTAGCCAAGCACTGGCTAATGTGCCGATAATCAAAGCTAGAGCCATCCCAATGGTCGTAGCGACTAGGGTTTTCGCTCTCAGGCAGTAAAGTCCCCCTACATCGGCTAAAATCAAGGTTTGAGCCGCTAAACCGACCATTAAACCCAATTCTGACTGATCTAAAATATCACCGATAATAATCGGTACCGCGAGCGCCAATAAAGTCCGAATCCCCCGCTCGATCTCGATATCGCCACTAGGACGCAATAAAAAACCAAATCGCTGAAGTAGCATATAGCAGTTATCTTAATGGTGAGGTACACAGTTTTCGTTTTCGGGAGTCAGTATTCTCCGAGTCACCTGATTAGGTAACGATTTCTCCCCTGACTCCTGACTTGAAAGAGGGTGTAGGGTGTGGGGTGTGGGGTGTAGGGAAGGAAACCTCTTTCATCTGTGGGGGTGAAAATTTTTTCATCGGGACTGACTCCTAACTCCTCAATTCTGCTCTATTAGGGCAGCCAACGGGGTTTAAAACCGGCGTTGAGTTCTTGAGGTAAAATTTTCGGGATGCTATTGGGACTGAATTGATCGGGGAGTGGTAATAACCAGAGACGACCATCGGCAATGCTTGACCCCTCCCCGGTGACTAAATCATTTCTGACTCCAAAGGGTGTGGTTGCTAACTGATCAAATAATAAGGCCACGCCATCAGGAGACATACTCATCTGCACGTCACGATAATTAGGTAAGGCCAGCAGGGGCATCATTTTACCCGTTTTTAGCTCAATAATCCCTAAAAATGGTTCTTCTTTCACTTTGCCATCGCTGCCCATGACCAGATCGCTTTTCAGACAGTAAAGGGTTTTTTCTTGTCGCGGTTCAAATTCACAGCTAATAATCGGATTAGCTGTTCTTAATAGTAGTCTTGACTCTCCCTGATCGTTGAGCAAAAATAGCGATCGCTGATTATCCGGTTCTGATTTCACCATTAATTTTTGGCGACCATCCCGGGAAAAAGCGAGGATTTTCTCGTAGGTAGGCAAAAATTGCGGTTTTCCCGCTTGGACATCCAAAGGAATCACCGCTACCCCTCCCGTTTGACTGACAACCGCTTTTTTACCGTCGGGAGATAGTAAAAAATTATCCGCTTGCATTCCTAACGGTCGCGATTGTCCATCATCGCTGATTACCCATAAACTGGCATCCCCCGGATTCCCATGATTAATTCTCTGCACGATTAGGGTTTTGCCGTTATCTGAGAGATTAAAGCGAAGATTTTGATATGTTTTTGCGTCTAAAAACCTTTCTATACGACCACTGGGCAAATTTTGACCATTTTCGGCATGATTTAACCCCGTGGTAATTGTGTAAAGTTGCTGTTTCTGGGTATCTCGTCCTAAGTCAGAGCGATCGAAGGCCGAGAATAAAATTCTCTCCCCCGTCGGATAGATTTGAAAATCCGTGACCACCAAATCCGCAGGGGTAAGGATGGTTTTTTTCAGTTCTGTGACGTTATTTGCCCCCTGAATGATATTACAGACGATTAAACGGCCTCTTTCCTCTTGGTTGACTCCAATATAGGCAAAAGCTCGATCGTGGGTGTAAAATTCCCCGATAAAGTCCTCACCTTGGGCAATGGGTAACTTTACTTGATATTTTTTGCCGTAGATGGGCAATTCCGTCAAGGTATAGGTCAAGCGATCGCCAGACCAGCTAATTTTACCCGGCAAGGGAGGATCGATCACCAGTCCGGTTTCTATGTCGGAACGGTCAATCGGTCGATTAAAACTTAAAGTAAAATAATTGTCCCTAACGCCGATTTTTCGCCCTTGCCAGCTAAAATTCTCCCCTCGGGTAGGAACTTGATTTCCCTGGATCAAAATCGACGATATCGCCGCAATTAAAGCCAAAATAGTCCCTAACACTAAGCGATCAAACCAAGCTAATCTTTTCATACAGTTATTTTAGCAATCAGCTTTCAGCTTTCAGGATTTATTTTTACATCAATTAGCCAGTTTTCTAGTTATGGTGGTAGGCAAAAGCGGAGACTAACTGCGATCGCCGACCCATGTCGCGATCGCCAATTGTCTTGTTCTTGATCTTAAACAGCCTTTGACTTACGGGAGAATATTCACAGATTGACATTCAGCTAGGTATTAAAAACTTAATTCTTGGTCAACCATCAGGAGAAAGTCAAAAATCTTTGAAGCGTTGGTTAAATAATCGAGTAGCGACCGTCTAACAAATCACTGCACCCGACCTGCTGCTATATTTTAACAACTTCCAAGTTTACTGGCGGCGAGTGAGTTCAGCCGTTATCTAGCTGAAGGCTGACGGCTATTATCAGCTTTAGTAATGATTCTCATCGGTTTTTTCAATCGAATAAATAAAAACGCCCCCAAAAAGGAAGCGTTTTTTAACTTATCATGAGGACTTAGCAAAATGTGTGCAGAGTTAGAATGCGGATGTTGGATGGGGATCCAGCATCTGTTTATTTTTAACCACCGATCGCCAGTCCAGTCAAGGCCATGGGGATAGCATCACCGGAAGCTAAATCGAGGGGGAAGTTTTGACATCCTCACCGCCGTAAACGGACGGTGATTCCCAAACCTCACGATTTAGGTTTCTGCTTCTTTCCCTTGCGGGGTTTCGCACCGGCCTTAACAGATTTACTCTGTTCTGGTCTTATGGTCGCTCTACAGACTGACA
>NZ_JADBRW010000340.1:0-4535 GCF_020247025.1 Microcystis sp. M109S1 | reverse complement strand
TGTCCCACGGTACGTTGACCGCCTATAGCTTCTTGTACTTGTTGCGCGCGACTTTTTACCCGGCCAAGCTTTTCTGGTCGGAACCCCCTAAGCCGAGTTTTCAAGGTGCTGCGCCGTCCACTTGGTTTTCGAGACTGGCCTCTTAATTCTAACGTAAAGCCGCCGTTCTACGGCGGGGTTTCAGACCCAAAATTTCCCATGACCACTACCGGTTCTTTTGATGACTCTCTGTTCGCAAGAGGGGATTCTCTTCTCAAGCGAGCCTCCGATGATGTTCCCGAGAAAATTATCGGAACGATTTTGTTCGCCTGCGCCCTTGTATCTGTAGTCACAACCTTCGGCATCGTCGCTATTATTTTCAAGGAAACTGTCGCTTTTTTCCAGGAAGTAAGTTTCGGGCAGTTCTTCTTGGATACCCAATGGACTCCCCTTTTTAATCCTCCCCGTTTCGGGATCTGGCCGTTGATTAACGGAACCCTTTTAACCACGGTCATCTCAATGGTGGTCGCAGTTCCGTTGGGATTGTCTTCAGCGATTTATCTGGCCGAGTACGCAACCCCGAAAGCAGCTTCTATTCTGCGTCCGGCCGTGGAAATTCTCGCGGGAATTCCCACCGTAGTTTACGGTTACTTCGCACTGATCTTTCTAACGCCCTTACTACGGAATTTTTTACCCGTAGAGGTTTTTAACGCCCTCAGCGCGGGATTAATGATGGGAATCATGATCACCCCGACCGTCGGTTCGATCAGCCTAGACGCGATTAAATCGGTTCCCCGTTCCCTGCGCGAGGGTTCCTACGCCCTAGGAATTACCAAGCTGGAAACAATTTTCAAGGTGGTTCTGCCGGCCGCCCTATCGGGGATTATGGCTTCGATTATTTTGGGGGTTTCCCGTGCGGTGGGAGAAACCATGACCGTCCTGATCGCGGCGGGTGCTCAACCTCGTCTAACTTTCAATCCACTGGAATCGATCGCCACCATGACCGCTTTTATGGCGCAGGTTTCTAGTGGAGATGCCCCCAGAGGGAGTTTCAATTTTAAATCCATCTACGCGGTCGGTGCGGTGCTTTTCCTGATCACTCTGGCGCTCAATATCGGCAGTTATTGGATTTCTAATCGCTTTAAGGAAAAATACGACTAATTATCATGGTTAAATCTTCTCCTACTAGGGATACGGCCGTCTTTAACGATCGACTCGAAAGCCGAGAAACCATCGGCAAAATCTACGAGTATGTTTTCTTGATCGGATTACTCGTCGGTCTATTCGTTCTCGCTCTACTGTTGTTCAATGTCCTTCATGACGGACTGGCCCGCCTACTCACCCCCGGTTTTCTCACGGAAACCCCCTCCCGTTTTCCCGATCGCGGGGGAATTCGCCCCGCGATTATCGGTAGCCTCTATTTGGGAGTAATCGTGATCTTGGTAGCGGTGCCCATCGGGGTGGGAGCAGCCCTATACCTAGAAGAATACGCCCCGAAAAACTGGTGGACGGCGCTGATCGAGGTGAATATCGGCAATCTGGCCGGGGTTCCCTCGATCGTTTACGGTTTGCTCGGTTTAGGGGTCTTCGTCTATTTACTGAATTTCGGCTCTACCCTACTTTCCGGGGCCTTAACCCTTGCGCTTCTCTCGCTGCCAGTCATTATCGTTGCGGCGCGGGAGGCGATCCGGGCGGTTCCCGATTCCCTCCGCCAAGCCTCCTACGGTCTAGGCAGCACCAAATGGCAGACGCTCCAACACCATGTTTTACCCTATGCGGTGCCGGGGATTCTCACGGGGGTAATTATCTCCGTGTCGCGGGCGATCGGGGACGCGGCCTCGCTAGTGGTCGTGGGAGCGGTGAGTTTTCTGACCTTCGATCCTGGTTTATTCGAGCGATTTATGGTACTGCCCATTCAGATTTTTAGTTATGTCTCCCGTCCTGAACCCGGTTTCGCCAACGCCGCCGCCGCAACGATTATTGTTCTGATCCTTTTGATCATGGCGCTGAACGCCATCGCCATCTATCTACGTCAACGTTATTCGACACCGAATTAGGGAAGGCAGCAGGCAAGGGGGTAGATACTTGACATCCCCTACTCCTGCACTCCCCACTTTTCCCTTTTAACCAGTCGTTTAATCATACTCAGGAGAATTTTTGCCATGACTACCCACCTTAACCCAGATCACAGTGTTTTCGATGCGGAAGGTGTCAAAGTTTTTTATAACGGGTTTCTCGCTCTTATGGATGTTCATATTAAAATTCCTGCGCGAAAAATCGTCGCCTTTATCGGCCCCTCCGGTTGCGGGAAAAGTACCCTCTTGCGCTGCTTTAACCGCATGAACGATCTGATCCCCGGCGCCAAGGTGGAGGGAAGATTACTCTACCGAAATCAGAATATTTACGATTCGCAGGTCAACGCGGTCAAGTTACGGCGACAGGTGGGGATGGTTTTCCAACGTCCGAACCCTTTTCCCAAGAGCATTTACGAGAATATCGCCTACGCGCCCCGAACCAACGGTTATCAGGGAAATCTTGAGGAATTGGTCGAGTATTCCCTGCGGCAGGCGGCGATCTGGGAGGAAGTAAAGGACAAACTGAAAGAAAAAGGAACGGCACTATCGGGGGGACAGCAACAGCGCCTCTGTATCGCCCGTGCGATCGCTATGAAGCCAGATGTTTTATTGATGGATGAACCCTGTTCGGCTCTCGATCCCATCTCTACCCGTCAGGTGGAGGAATTGTGCCTACAACTGAAGGAAAGTTACACGATCATCACCGTCACCCACAATATGCAGCAGGCATCGCGGATCGCCGACTGGACGGCATTTTTTAACACCGAAACCGATTCGTCTGGGAAACGCCGGGGGAAATTAGTCGAATTCAGCCCCACGGAAGTTATGTTCGGTAATCCGCAAACCGACGAGGCCCGGGAGTATATTACCGGGCGATTCGGGTAATTGAAACAGTAAAGAAGGCTGATAGTCTGTTTTTCAAAACCGTGCGCGGTTTGATCCCGAAACACCCCTTGGTATGAATATAAAAAACTGGATTTTCGCCATTTTGTTGGTTTTTGTCCCGATCTCGATCGCTGGGAATTTCCTCCATTGGGACGTGACGATCATTTTTCTGAGCGCCTGTCTGGCGATCGTTCCCCTGGCCGCTTACATGGGAAAGGCAACCGAGGAAATCGCCGTCGTGGTCGGTCCTAATCTTGGCGGTTTAATGAACGCCACCTTCGGTAACGCTACCGAATTAATTCTCGCCTACGCCGCCCTGGAAGAGGGTTTGATCGAGGTGGTGAAAGCGACGATTACCGGTTCGATTATCGGGAATCTGCTTCTGGTAACGGGCTTATCGATGTTTTTCGGCGGCTTACGCTATAAAGAACAGAAATTCCAGCCCGTGACCGCCCGTTTAAATTCCTCGTCGATGAATCTCGCCGTCGCAGCGATCCTCCTACCCACGACCGTTCAATACACCTCCGCCGCAATCCAGGAGATGGCGATACAGCGTCTCTCGGTAGCGGTGGCGGCGGTATTAATTTTTGTGTATTGTCTGAGTCTGCTTTTTTCGATGAAGACCCATACCTATCTTTACGAGGTGGGGGGCGCAGCTCTCGCTCAAGAGCTGGGAGAAGCCGTAAGCGTAAAAAAGCCGAATCTCTGGCTGTGGGTGGGGATATTATTTCTCGTGACGATCGGGGTGGCGATCGAATCGGAATTGTTAGTTAATACCCTAGAGGAAGCCACGAGCGAATTAGGATTAACGACTCTCTTCACCGGGGTGATCCTGCTGCCAATTATCGGCAACGCGGCCGAACACGCCACTGCGGTTAGGGTCGCCTTAAAAGACAAAATGGATCTAGCGGTTTCTGTCACCGTCGGTTCGAGCCTACAAATCGCACTTTTTGTCGCACCCGTCCTCGTGATTGCGGGTTATTTCCTCGGTCAGCCGATGGCTCTCGATTTCGATCCGTTTGAATTGGTCGCCGTCGCCGTCGCCGTCTGGCTGGCCAACTCGATCAGTAACGACGGTCGCTCGAACTGGCTAGAGGGCATATTACTCGTCGCGACCTACGCGGTGATCGCCCTCGCTTTCTTTTTCCATCCCGCACCGGGTTGACATCCTCGCCGCCGTAAAACGGACGGCGATTCCTCACCACGCCACCTTTTTAGAATGGTCGCTGAATGGGGTTGACGCGACCCGGGATGCTGCTTCTTTAACAGTAGTCTTACGCTTTCCTCCACGTCCGTTTAAAGTCTCCGAATGTCCTCCGGCGACCTTGATATTTACCGCAGCGTTTACATCTCGATCATGAAAAGTTCCACAGAAAAGACATTCCCACTCACGTATATTTAACGCCTTTTTCCCGCCGATATTCCCGCAACAGGAACATCGCTGAGACGTTGGCTCCCATCGGGAAATTATCCGAAAATTACGCCCATATTTATCGGACTTTGCTCATAGCATATCTCGAAAAGAACGCCATCCTCAGTCTGATATAGCACGGGATAGCTTACGATTTTTAACCATTCCCGATGTGTTTAAATCCT
>NZ_JADBRW010000034.1:0-5763 GCF_020247025.1 Microcystis sp. M109S1 | reverse complement strand
ACATTGTTTCCATTAATTAAACTTGCTAAGAAGTTAAAAGTTGATTGGTTGGTGCGCTCAGTGTACAAATTCTTGGAGGTTTCCATTAATTAAACTTGCTAAGAAGTTAAAAGCTTTCCCTACTGAAAGACTTCGGAGATGGCAAACGAAAAATTGGTTTCCATTAATTAAACTTGCTAAGAAGTTAAAAGAATCACTGGTAACTATCATGACACTAATTAATGGCTCGTTTCCATTAATTAAACTTGCTAAGAAGTTAAAAGAATTATCATGGAAAGTCAAAATCTTGTCAATGGAATTAAGCGTTTCCATTAATTAAACTTGCTAAGAAGTTAAAAGATAATAACTTTCAAGCAACTGAAGCCCTCAAAGGTTTCCATTAATTAAACTTGCTAAGAAGTTAAAAGGTTTACGACCAAGCCCGCAACGGGCTTGCGATTCACATTGTTTCCATTAATTAAACTTGCTAAGAAGTTAAAAGTAGAGAGTCTCGGGGGCACTTTCGAAACAGAAGACTGGGGTTTCCATTAATTAAACTTGCTAAGAAGTTAAAAGGAATAGGAAGTTCCCCTCAATCGGGGGAAGTTCAAAATGTTTCCATTAATTAAACTTGCTAAGAAGTTAAAAGGTTTTTTTTGACCCATTGCATGAGAGTTACCTCTTTGTTTCCATTAATTAAACTTGCTAAGAAGTTAAAAGAAGCAGAGAACGAGATGTTAGCGGCAGTTATATTTGGTTTCCATTAATTAAACTTGCTAAGAAGTTAAAAGAAAAAACCAGAAAACGCCACACAAGGCGTGTACTGCGCGTTTCCATTAATTAAACTTGCTAAGAAGTTAAAAGGTGCGGTGTTTTTTAATCCGCCTTAAAGCGTTATCGTTTCCATTAATTAAACTTGCTAAGAAGTTAAAAGCCGCTAGACTGTCCAAGGAAGAAAGTGATTTTTTAACGTTTCCATTAATTAAACTTGCTAAGAAGTTAAAAGAGGGTACCCAAAAAAAGCTAAAAAACAAAAGGAAGGTTTCCATTAATTAAACTTGCTAAGAAGTTAAAAGTCTCGCCGGAGCGGCGTAATTTCCGGACAGAGTGCAGTTTCCATTAATTAAACTTGCTAAGAAGTTAAAAGTTTCGGAGGAAACCCCGAAGTGGTCATGGTTGAATGGGATGTTTCCATTAATTAAACTTGCTAAGAAGTTAAAAGTTGATTCTGCTTTGGCAAATTCTCCAAACCCTCTTTTGAGTTTCCATTAATTAAACTTGCTAAGAAGTTAAAAGCATCCAGATTTGAATAACATCTGGACCCAGATACTGGGAGGTTTCCATTAATTAAACTTGCTAAGAAGTTAAAAGAATCTCGACACTCCCCAAGGAGCGGCTAACAGCCGCCTGTTTCCATTAATTAAACTTGCTAAGAAGTTAAAAGCGGCAGGGTTTTTGATCGCATCTGCGATCTCTACGTTTCCATTAATTAAACTTGCTAAGAAGTTAAAAGGTTATACTAGCAAAGCTTGACATAAAACCTGTTTCCATTAATTAAACTTGCTAAGAAGTTAAAAGGAGCAAGAAAATGGGAGCAACTCCACCACCCCCTCGGTTTCCATTAATTAAACTTGCTAAGAAGTTAAAAGAATACCAAAAACGTGAAAGCACGTTTTTGGATGACTTTGGGGCTCTGGTTGTTTCCATTAATTAAACTTGCTAAGAAGTTAAAAGAATCGAGAGAAAAAAATCATGAACGAGCAGCACGACGTTTCCATTAATTAAACTTGCTAAGAAGTTAAAAGAAGCAACTGGGAATGTTTTATTGTTGCTAAAAAAACGTTTCCATTAATTAAACTTGCTAAGAAGTTAAAAGTGGAATTATGCCTCTGTTTCAACAGAGTATTATGTTTCCATTAATTAAACTTGCTAAGAAGTTAAAAGACTAGCTTGGCAAAACTAGGCTGTACAAGGATTGTACAGCGATTTTTCGTGGGATATTGAAAAGCATAGACATTATTAATAATAATTCTCAATAGTTACCTCGGTTATAAGGCTCAAAGCCTTGCTGGACAAGGCATCGACGCACCTCAACGAAAACTCTAGATTTTCAGCCATTGCGTCTAACCCGCGAAAAATGTTGAGAACCCCCCCATTCCATCGGCATGAAACAATATCGAAATCAAGACGGAGGGGAAACAGATGAAGACAGAGTTCCCTGAGTCTGAAAAGTGTAGTACCGATTAATTTTATGAAAAAGAGTCTGAAACGCTCGCTCGCTCGATTTATGATTGTCCCCACACTCATAGCTTTGCCCTCCTGCTCATTGGGGCAATCCCACCGTCCCATAGCCATCAGCTATCTACTTGATCAATCGGCGAGCGCACAAAACGATGAGCAATTCCAAAAGGACAGGAAGCGAGTTTGTCAAGCCATTGCCAAGGGACTTGTTCCTGGTGACGAGTTCGGAGTTATCTTTGTTACAGGGGAATCCGCCCTTTTCCAGAACCTCCAAAGGGCAAATCCTGCTCTGGTACGAAAAGAATGCCAGCAGCAGCCAGTCAAACAAAAACCCGGGACTCTTGTCTGTCCGGCTGTCGCCGGAGCCAAAAAGCAGTTTGAATCAACAAAAATTCGTCTTCCTATCTTAGTTCTCCAGGTACAGGTCAATGAGAAGGAGGCTCCGTGTCAAGAGATCATGCGAGATACTGCTCAACTGGTGATCAAACGAGGAGGCTCTGTTCTGGTTTTAAACAGCACTAACGAGGGGGGCGAATCGTTTCGAGCAGAGCTCGAAGCCGCACTTGAGGGACTACCAATTCTATACTCGCAAACCCAGCCAGAGATTGCAGTGAAGGAAACTATCGAAGAGACTAGAAATAAGGGGGACAGAAATGCCACCAAGTAATTTTCCTGATTTTGACTTTGGGAAATGGGGCAATATCGCCGATCTCAATTCCAATGACACCATCAAAGACTATCGAGAGAAGTCGAATTCAACAAAGCTACATCCAGCAGAATTTTCTGAACCTGAGCCATTAGACAAAGAATCAAATCGTTTACGTTTGATTGCTGAAGAGCTGCACCCGCATGATCAGGAGGCGCTCTTAGAACGCTTTCCCTTTATCGCAATGGAGCAGCACAGAATTGCTGCCAGAGAATTTTGCCAGTTTCAGAAGATCAGAGCGTCTCAATTATATTAACCCTCATTGAATCTATAATCATGTCTGTTTTCTTCTCTTGGTTTGCGACTACCATCATAGCCTTCCTCAATTTTAATACGGCTATGGTGTTAGTTCCTGGTGATTGGGACAACATTAAAGTATGGTTTGCTTTTCCCATTTCCTTTATAGCGTGCTTGCTCTTCGATCACACAGTTTCGGAAGAGTATTCTCGCGAGCGCCTTCGCAGATTTGCGGAATCTACTCTGAAGTGGATAAATTCACAAAAAGAAAGGCTATCTCAAAGTCGATTAGGAAAAATACGACTTGAAGCATATCTTTACTTACATGGACTATTTGAGTCTCCTTTTCTTGAACCTTCAAAGCTATCTATTATTAACCGTATCTGGTGCGGGATTTATCTAATTACTGAGTTCATTGTTGGTGCATATTTATTGCAACAGCAAGAATTAGATATACCTTGGTTCGTCATGATCGCACCTATCCTAGCGGGATTGTTAAATCTTGCCACTGGAATCCTGAAAGGACAACTCATTGTTTACCCGAAAGCTCTGGCAGAATTGAGACAAAAATATGAGCAATATGAGTATAAAATTTGAAAATAGTACAACAAAAAAGGAGTAAAAAAATGTCTCAATCTCAAGCCATCAGAATTATTGGTGTTAACAATATGACCTCTAAAGACATCAATGAGCTAACTGAAATCTATTTATCGAACCCAAGTCTACCATCAGCAAAAATGCTCGAAATTCTTCAGCAAAGACTAGCCTGTAAATCTGCCAATGAGCAAATTCAAATAATTCGCCAAGAACACCAATATTTGCTCGACAAGTCCTTCTACGAGAAGCAACAAAAACTTCACCAACTGCGTACAGAAGCCGAATCCTTACTTGCCTATCCTCGATCTATTAACTCTCCCAACCCCTCATATTTTTTATCAATCAACACACTTCATGAAGAATTAAAATTTGCCAAAGCTCAGGTAAAGAATTGTGAAGACTCTATCGCCAAAGTAAAGAATTTTCAATCGGACTTCAAATCAGCATTACGAACATCATTTTATTTATCTGGTAATGAACCTGATAAGAAAACAGTTGACGAACTACTCGATGAGATAGGAATTAAAGAATGTCTAAATATTTTACAAGAAGAAGAGAAAAAATGGCAAGACCAAGTCAACAAACTCAAGCTTGAACTAGCAGGATTGCCGATTGTTACTCTGCACAGACAATCCAACTTAGAAACCTTTCAAGACAACAATCACAATAACGGAGACACTAACGATGACACAGAATAAATATCCTCTACCCGGCTATGCTCCTCGTCCGGAAAAACCAATCGTGGCCTTGAAACCTAAAGCTTGGTCAGTATTTTTAAGTTGGAAAAACCTCCGTGGAATAATTTTCATAATTCCTCTTTTTTCTATAGCCTGGCAGTACCTAACTCTACAACGAACCGAATATATGTTCACAACTCAACGGTTTAGGACTATTACGGGACTTTTTAACCAAGAAATTGACGAAGTTTGGCTATTTCGTGTGACAGATTTACGCATTTTAAAGCCATTTCTTTATCGTTTGTTTGGAATAGCAAGTCTTTACATTTACTCTACAGATAGAAACAACAAACTCGTGGTTATTCAGGCAATTTCGCTTACAGATGCCTTGAAGCTACATGAAATTCTTCAACAGCAAGTCAACATTGAGCGACATAGAAATCGACCGGATATTCCAGGCTCTTGGCAGTAATCAATCATCTCAAAAAAAGGAAATAGTAATATGGCTGACCAAAACACAACTACTAACAACGAGACTAATACTTCTTGTCCCAGCACAATAGATAGTCCAGAACTACAAGATAAAGATATATGGAGTTCTTATGACAATGCCTTTGGCAGATACGCATTTCACGGGGGAATGGAGGGATACTTAGAAAATAAAGACCCTTCTCCTGAAAGTCCACAACAAGAGTGTTTCTACGATGATTCAGGTAATCTAATCGACGAAAATCATCAATACGCAGGAATGAGAGGAACTGCCAATGAATACGATGGACATAAGGGCGATAGTTCAGAACTATGGAACCATTTATATAACGATAGTGGGGGAATCTGGCAAAACGGTGGAGAAGCCTTTTCTACCTCTGTGGAATCCTACTATGACTCTGTTGAAGATTATGTTTCTGATGCCTTTGAATGAAGTCAAAGTCAAAAGCTCTTGAACGTCCTCAAAGCTCATCCGCCAAGCGTTTTTATCCCCTCTATTCTAACCCGCGCCAACAAGCCACAAAAACTAAAAAACTTCGCCAACAACAAATGGTTAATAAACAGCCAAAACCAGTCATTATCCGACAAAATAGTGCTACTGCAACAATAAATAATCTGGTCAATATTTTTCAAAAACTCCCTGATGATGTTTTATTAAAAGTTCTGGCTACTGCAACATATGAACTAAAACAGTTGGGCTCTTCGGGAATTGTTATGCAAATAATTAACTTAAAATAAAATTCGATGAGAGCGCCTACGCTCAAAAGTAGCTGAAATTCATACAGGGAGACACTTACGGCACAAACAGGTTAATACCAAAAGATAGACAATTGAGTT
>NZ_JADBRW010000339.1:0-3293 GCF_020247025.1 Microcystis sp. M109S1 | reverse complement strand
TCAGTAAACAGTAAACAGTGAACTGATAACTGATAACTGATAACTGATAACTGATAACTGATAACTGATAACTGATAACTGATAACTGATAACTGATAACTGATAACTGATAACTGATAACTGATAACTGATAACTGATAACTGATTGATTAGAGAATATCGCTGATGAGTAAACCAGTGATCAAAAGGAGAAGGATAGCGACACCGATATCTAAAGTTTTCGGGGAAAGACGACGAGCAATCCAATAACCGATCAGGACACCGAGGAGACTGGTAGCGATTAAAGCGCTGGCTGCCCCGGCAAAAACCACCCAGGGGGATTGGGATTCGGCGCTGATGAGAAGGGTGGCTAATTGGGTTTTATCGCCGATTTCAGCAAAAAATATGGTTAGGAAGGTGGAACTAAACACCGTCCAAAAACTCCAAGAAGGTGGATGATCTGGCTTTTTCTCGGTTGAGGCACTCAATTTGCTATCACTCATCGGCTAATTTAACAATATCGGGTTAAGAAATAATTTTCATACTTTTTTCATTTTAGCCCGACCGGTTTTCTGCCGATAGTTTCTGCTGTTGGGGGCGCTGTCTCCTCCCCCAATAGTTAAAAAACCCTAGTCGATCGAGGTAGAGTTTCCATCCTAGAGTTTAATAATTATTAGACTAGGACGAGCGCAAATCCCTTGGAGGTATAGCCCCTATGACCAGTGAAAGTGTTGTACACGACAGAGATTATACTCTGATTATTGACAAAAGTGGCAGTATGTCCACTGCTGATAAACCCAGTGAGAAAACCCGTTGGCAAATTGCCCAAGAATCCACCCTCGCCTTGGCTAGAAAGTGCGAGGAAGTCGATCCGGACGGCATCACTATCTATCTTTTTTCTGGACGTTTCCGACGCTATGATAATGTCACTTCCGATAAGGTGACACAAATTTATCAAGAAAATGAACCCATGGGGAGGACAGACCTAGCAGCTGTGCTTCAAGATGCCCTTGATAATTATTTTCAGCGCAAAACTGCCGGCAAAACTAAACCCAACGGAGAAACTATTCTGGTGATTACCGACGGAGAACCGGATGATCGCAAAGCGGTGATGCGTCAAATTATCGAAGCTTCTCGAAAACTCGATAGCGATCAAGAATTAGCTATTTCTCTGATTCAAGTAGGCCATGATCGACAAGCAACCGAATTTCTTAAAGCTTTAGACGATCAACTAGAAACGGCCGGGGCCAAATTCGATATCGTTGACACGATTACTATCGATGATATGGAAGATATGACCCTAGCGGAAGTTCTTCTCAACGCCATCACCGGTTAATTTCTGCCGGAGTAGGGGTGATATATCTTCACCCCTACTCAAGGAGGCTTTAACTGCTAGTCAGGGCGACCAATTTATCTTTTTCCTCATCGGATAATTGATCCGATTGTCCGGTGATTTGTTTGTAGATTTTTAGATATTCCAAAGCGGATTTATACCAACTAAAATCTTGAGTCATTGCCCGTTGCTGTAGTTTTTGCCAATCCTGTTTATAACGGAAACTTTCCCAAGTCCGGATCATACAGGTAAACAGGTCTAAAGGTTCATAGCGATCGAAACTAAATCCTGTTCCTTTTTCCTGAATCGGGTCGTGGAAAGATACCGTATCGACTAAACCACCGGTGCGGCGTACCATGGGAATACAACCGTAACGCATGGCCATTAATTGGGAAATGCCGCAGGGTTCAAAACGGGAAGGCATTAACAAAGCATCGGCCCCCCCATAGATGCGACGGGAAAGGGCATCACTATAGAGAAGATGCAGGGACATTCGCCCCCGGAAACGGGAAGTCATCTCCCACAGTTGGGTTTCATAATAGCGATCGCCTGTACCTAAAATAATCAATTGAGCATCAGTATAGGTGAGAAAGCGATCTAAAATTTGCATCACTAGATCAATACCTTTTTGTTCCACCAAACGCGTCACCATCGCCATGACAAAGGCACTTTTACTGACCTGTAGCCCCACTTCTTCTTGCAGGGCAATTTTATTGATCAGACGTTTTTCGATGGTTTCTGGGGTAAAATTCTGCTTAAGATAAACATCTTTAGCAGGGTCATACACCTCCGTATCGATGCCGTTGACAATCCCCACCAGATTGCCGGAAATATAGGACAATAATCCCTCTAAATTTTCGCCATAAATGGGGGTCTGTATTTGACGAGCATAGGTGGGAGAAACGGTGGTGATGCGATTAGCAAATTGAACCGCCGCGGCCATGGTATTATCGCCCTGCATATACCAAGGACACCAAGTCATTTTTTCTAATGCCTCCCGCCAAGGCCCCTGGTAGGCGAGATTATGGATAGTAAAAACGGTGCTAATATCGGGGTCTTGGTGCATCCAGACGGGAATCATGCCCGTATGCCAATCATGACAGTGAATAACTTGCGGTTTCCAGTAATTCCATGCGAATTCCGCCGCACCATTCGCAAATAGGGTAAATCGCCAGGCCTCATCTTCGCCTCCGTAGATATTGCGTCCAGAGAAAGCTAGATGACCAAAGAGGTAGAGAGGAATATCCGTATCGGGTAAAACCGTCTCATAGACTAAAAAATCATGAAACATGGCGAATCCTGACCAAATGGGTTCGGAAGGGATGTCCATTTTTTCCTGGAGAAAACCGTAGTAGGGCAGAAAAATCCGCACGTCATGACCTAGCTGACGCAAGACTTTCGGTAATGCCCCAATTACGTCCCCCATTCCCCCAACTTTGGCAATTGGGGCGGCCTCGGCACCCACAAATAGAATTCGCATACTCTTCCCGCTTTACTTCACGACGACAAGAAATTTTAACAGATAAAACCACCCTAGCAGGATTTGCAAGCAGGTTATTATCGGATTAGCCTAGATTTTTCTTTAACCAACCAGAGAGCCCACGAGGGGCATAATTAGCTGTTTTGGACATTATTAAGTTTTGTCGCCTTTTTATCTTGAATGTCGGGGTGAAGACCCTCGCTTTTAGCGACGGGATGAAACCCCGACCAGTATAAAACAGCGAAGCACGACATTTCGACACATTTCGACGGGCTAAATGTAAAAGCTCAGTGTTTACAAAATCTTGACAATCCGATGCTCTACAGGTTAATATAAAATAAGTTGTTTGAGGTCGATAAACAATGATTGTTTTAGAAATGAAAGCAGTGGTCAAACCAAGTCAGTGTTCTGCCATTGATGAAGCTATTCGTACAGTACAATTCATCCGTAATAAGGCTTTAAGGCTTTGGATGGATGCCAAGAGAGAAGACAAAATCGATA
>NZ_JADBRW010000338.1:0-6149 GCF_020247025.1 Microcystis sp. M109S1 | reverse complement strand
TTCTGCTCTTTCTTCTTCTTTAAGAGCTTTTTGTAAGTTTTTCTTTTCTTCTAAATCTAGGAAATCTTTAGCTGGCATAAGTAGAATTTTTCTCAAGTTACTATTTCTATTTTAGGTGGTTTAAGTGCGTTTTAGCTTATGTGGAAACGAGAGGCGGCGGCGATAAATTCCAAGAACAGAAAACATGGCGCGATAGAATGCAATTTCTCCGCGACCATCCCGTACAATTGCGTCTAGGGATTCAGGGTCTTCTCTTAACTGTAATTACCCCTCTAATTATCTGTAGCATAGCGGCAAATTTAGGACTTTCTGTTAATTGGGTGGGCGTGGCGTTGGGCGTGGCGTTGGGCGTGGCGTTGGGCGTGGCGTTGGGCGTGGCGTTGGGCGTGGCGTTGGACGTGGCGTTGGACGTGGCGCCGGTCGTGGCGTTGGGCGTGGCGTTGGGCGTGGCGTTGGGCGTGGCGTTGGGCGTGGCGTTGGACGTGGCGCCGGTCGTGGCGCCGGTCGTGGCGTTGGGCGTGGCGTTGGGCGTGGCGTTGGGCGTGGTGTCGGGCGTGGCGCCGGTCGTGGCGTTGGGCGTGGCGTTGGGCGTGGTGTCGGGCGTGGCGCCGGTCGTGGCGTTGGGCGTGGCGTTGGGCGTGGTGTCGGGCGTGGTGTCGGGCGTGGCGTCGGGCGTGGTGTCGGGCGTGGCGTTGGGCGTGGTGTTGGGCGTGGCGTCGGGCGTGGTGTGGGGCGTGGCGTCGGGCGTGGTGTGGGGCGTGGCGTCGGGCGTTGGGCGTGGTGTGGCGTTGGGCGTGGTGTCGGGCGTGGCGTTGGGCGTGATGTGGGGCCAGGTGTGGGGCCGGGTGTGGGGCGTGGTGTCGGGCGTGGCGTCGGGCGTGGCGTCGGGCGTGGCGTCGGGCGGGGTGTGGGGCGGGGTGTGGGGCCTGGTGTGGGGCCTGGTGTGGGGCCGGGTGTCGGGCGGGGTGTCGGGCGGGGTGTCGGGCGTGGTGTGGGGCGTGGCGTTCGGCGGGGTGTGGGGCGGGGTGTTTATATTCGCCTTTCTCCGTCCTGATAATTGGCTAATCGGGCTTTTGGCGGGCGAGCAAGGGCGACTTTTTCCCCGTATTACCCTTCTACCGCTGCCGGGGTTAACCTCGACTCTACAACAATGGTTACAGCAAGACTGGGAAACAGCTATTGATAACCTCAATCAATACCTTCAGTACAGCCGCCAGTTTATTCCTGTTGTTACCGCCGTTAATCGCGTTTTACCGCAATTCCCAGAGGCAGAAATTATCTATCGGGTCTCCCGTCTGGCAGAAAATCCCTCCGATTGGCAATTGTTAAAATATGCGTCGGCGTCGGCGAAACCGTCTTCTCTTCCTGACAGTCAAATCCGTCTAGATACTCCTGCTCGCGCCGCCGCCGCCGGTTTTTGGTATCTTCACCAACGGGACACCGAAAAAGCCGAAAAAGCCTTTGCTGAGGTACGTTCCCTCGCCTACGGGGAAGAAATGTATAGCCTAGCCCAAACTTTACACCGATTTAGTCAAGCAGCAACTCTCGATAGTATCGCTTCCCTGGAGGTTGCCCCTATTGCCGCAGAACCGTCATTACGTCCGCAAACTTGGCAGGCTATCAGCAGTTTAAATCGAGTTATCGCAGAAATGGCTTCAGTCCAGAGAAGTTACAGTTACTCCCAAGAGACTAGAGAACTCGCTCTTAATCGGATTATCGGGGAATTAAGCGATATAATCGACCAACAGGCGGCCAATTTACCCCTAGCAGAAAAAGCATTAATCCTTTCTATCGCCCAAAAATGGAAAGGGTGCGGCTCTTTTAGCTTGTAAGCCAAGACGCATTTAAACCGCTTATTCTTAGATTAGCCGAATCTCCCCCCCTGCCGCCTAGAGCCTAGAATTGATTCATAGTAGGGTTGATTCATGAATCAACCCTACCCGACTTCGGGGGGGGGATTGGGGGAAAATGGGTCTTAGCTTCCCCACACCCGGCCCCGACGAAAAACTTTAGTATAATCAAGAATATTTAGTATTTATTAGCTTTTCTGTCTAAGATTGATGTTAAAGGCTGTTCTGTTCGATTTTAATGGGGTGATCATCAATGATGAACCGATCCATCAGGAGTTAATTAATGAAATCTTGCTCGGAGAAAATTTGCTGCCCCTAGGGTCGGAATTTGCGGAGTTATGTCTGGGGAGAAGCGATCGCGTCTGTTTGCGTAATGTTCTCACCCGTCGCAATCGTCAAGTGACCGAGGAATATCTGACTAAGTTAATTAACAAAAAAGCCAGTTTATACCGAGAAAGATTAGGAAAATTAGAGAAACTTCCTATTTATGAGGAGATATACTCTTTTTTAGAACGGGTTAAGGCCAGAGATCTACAAATCGGTTTGGTGACGGGAGCAATACGCTCGGAAGTGGAATCAATCTTGCAACAGGCAGCCCTTGGGGATTACTTTAGTGTCATTGTCACCGGTGATGAGATTAGCACCAGTAAACCCCAACCGGATGGTTATTTACTGGCCGTAGAAAGATTTAATCGTTGGAATTTTAATCTACAGTTGCAACCCCAGGAATGTCTGGTGATTGAAGATACTTTTGTCGGTTGCGAAGCGGCAAAAAGAGCGGGAATGCAGGTGGTGGGAATCGCTCACACCTATCCCTTCCATTTTATGCAGAGAGTGTCCAACTGGGCGATCGATAATTTCTCCCAACTAGATCTCGATCGCGTGGAAGAAACTTTTAGCCAAATCGGGGAAATAAAGGAGCGATCGGGATTTTAGAGGCGATTAACAAGCTGAAAAGCCCTACTTGCAAAAATCGGCAATTCGTGTTATACTAACGAAAGTGCTAAGAAAATGCGGGTGTAGTTTAGTGGTAAAACCCTAGCCTTCCAAGCTAATGATAGGGGTTCGATTCCCCTCACCCGCTTAGGCTGTTGTGCAGTAAACGTCTAAGGAATTATCGGTAATATCAACGGCGATTTTGACTTAGCGATCGCTATCTTCTAAATATCTCTGCAAATCTTTGGTGCGCTGCTCGGTGACATCTGCCAAACAAAAACCGTAAATCATGGGAGCCATCGATCCTCCCTCATAGGCACTTCTTTCAAATTCGCAACTGCTGTCTCTAAACTTAATCCAAGCTTGTTGGGCGCTAATTAATTTTTGTTTGCGAGAAGCTGACAGTTTTGGCAGTAGTTGTCGATAAACTTGATTTAACTTGCGATCAGCGTTTTGATAAGCTATGCTGGCACAAATGTTCATTTCGCTTTGAGTCTGGGGATTGTTACAGTTAGGGCGTTGAGCTAGTTGCAAGTTCGTCGCTGCAGATGTGGGACTTGCAATGCCACGGGTAGCCATCCCGACAGCCAACAAACTTGCTATGCTTAATACGGTTAGTAAAAACTTACCCATGGCTATTTATTCTATGATCGTAAGAACAGGATAACAGAAATGCGATCAAAGCGATAGGGAGCTTCTTTAATTTCGCTTTCCCAGAATTGGACTCGGTTTCGTTCATTTATTCGCTTGCTTAACTCTATTTCATTATTTCCCAAAAAGAAAATCCGAGGAGTTGATAACTAAAAAACCCAGACGGGAACTCGTTTATAAGCGGGGGTTCCACAGCGAGGGTCGATTTTAGCCTTGAATAAAACATTGGCTTCGGGATAAAACATAAAGCCAACACCTTCGCGAATCGAACCGAAAATAATTTCAATATTCTCTAATTTGCCAGCATCTCCTTGAACGGTGACTCGTTGATGTTCTTGAAAGCTGGCTTTTTTGGCATCTTCGGCGTTCATCAATAAACAATGACGGTGAGGCATTCCCCGATATTTATCACCCACTTGATAAACGACGGTATTATGTTGTCCATAACTGCGTCCTGTTCCGAGAATCAGGGCAATTCCGGGGGCATTTTCCGGTTGGTTGAAATCTTGCTTTTCCGGTGCTTTTAAAGTGGGTAAAGGGGTGACGGACATTTGCGCTTTTCCTGTCGATGTCGGAAAATGGGGTTCGGTAAAAATCCGTCCGCTAATGGTAAATTCTGTTTGGGTTTGATCTAATTGCCCGATTTTTTGATAACCCGGAATCGTTTTGGCGATTAACTGACGAATATAGGCGGTGTCGTGTAATCTCGACCAATCAATCGGGTTTGTACCTAAAACCTTGACGGCAATATTTGTTAATAGTTCTACTTCCGAGATGATATCGACATCAGAACCCTGTAGATGACTGCTTCCCCGCTCGTTAAAACGGACAAAATTATTGCCCGATTCGGTTGTTGTCGGGTGAGGATTTTCAAAACGAGCGAAGACGGGTAAAATTACCGTATTTTGTCGGGCTAATCCGTGAAAATGTCCTAAATTTGGCTTAGTAGCCACATAAAAAATCGTATCAATTTGTGCTAAGGCTTTTTTGGCTTGAGTTAAATCTGGATTTGCCCCATAAAGATTACCTCCCAAACAGAAAAGGGTGTTGATTTTTCCCCGTTCGGCCGCTTCAATTAATGCCCTGGTATCATAACCGCCGGTTATATTTAATGGCTTTCCTAAAAGTTGAGAAAGTGCCTCGGCGATTTCCCGACGTAATTTCACCGTAACGCCCATAGAACCGAAGCCCTGTACATTAGAATGACCTCTGATTGGCATGGTTCCTGCACCTATTTTACCAGCATTACCTGTAAGTAAAGCTGTATTAGCAATACTGATAATATTATCGACACCGTTTTCCTGTTGTGTAACCCCCATCGCCCAAGCGAAAACCACTCGCTCTAAATTGCCGAAAAGGGCGGCGGTTGCTTCAATTTCTTCTCGGGATAAACCGCAGGTTTTAGTAATGGTTTCCCAGGGTATTTGTCGGGCATAATCTATAACAGATTGCCAATTTTCTGTATGGGATTCGAGATAATCCCACCGGACTAAATTTTGTTCGATCAAAGATTTTTGTAATCCGACGAATAGGGCGGTATCGCTACCCGGAATCGGCTGTAGGTAGAGAGTAGAAATATCGGAACCGCCCCGCAATAGGGATTTAATCGGAAAAGCGGGCGAGGAGAATTTGACCAATCCGACTTCAATTTGCGGGTTAATAATAATAATTTTACCGCCGCGATCACGAATTTGAATTAATTCATTCATCAGGCGAGGATGATTAGCGGGGGCGTTAGAACCGATCAATACCACACAATCGGCTTGTTTTAAACTTTCCAGACTGACCATCGAAGTCCCGGAGCCGAAAACCTGTTTTAATCCTACGGTCGAGGCGGCATGACAGAGATCGGAACAATCGGCTAAATTATTACTTCCCAATGCCCGGAAAAACAATTGTAAGAGATAGGCTGCTTCATTAGAAGAACGTCCCGAACTATAGGAGGCCAGAGTCTCGGACGGTTGACGAAAAGCTTGTTCGGCTAATCGATAAACTTCTTCCCAGCTAATACGTTGATAGTGACTTTCTCCAGCTTTTAAGAGAACGGGATAACTGAAACGACCCAAGCGATCGCATTCTAAGGAGGTTAAGGACTGTAATTGAGCGAGATGATAGGTCTGAAAAAAATCGGTTTTAATACCTGGCATTAATTCGGAAGTAATCGCTTCGACACTTTTGAGACAACGTTGCAGACTTTCCCCCGCTTCGTTGACAAAACCGCCCTTTTGTCCCCCCGTTCCCCAAGCGCAAGCTAAACAGGCACTTTTATGATTTAAGGTTTGCCATAGTTTAATCCCTTGAGGAGAGAGGGTTTTTTCTGCCCAATATTGCAATACGGGAAAACCCCCGCCCGCTTCAATTTTGTCCGATGTTTCCCGTTCTTTCATCGCTTTTTCTCCCGATTTTTTCTCAAATCCCTCCGAGAGGGAGAGTGTACCCAGTACAGTTGAGTTTATCACCATTTTTCAAAAAGTGCATCAGCAACGGATAAACGACCGGCAAGCTACGGTTAGTTGTTGACAATATCCCATGATTGTGATTTTATCAGACTAGGGAGAGGTCTATTAAAAAGGCGTTGTCAGACAGAAAGATGAATCAAGCAGAAACGCAGGGAATAGGAACATCCTTAAACTTGAGGTAATGAATAAGAAGCCGAATTGAGTGCTCTAACATTTCGACAGATTTTGAATAGCAGAGAGTCTTACGATGAAG
>NZ_JADBRW010000337.1:0-22118 GCF_020247025.1 Microcystis sp. M109S1 | reverse complement strand
GCACCACTCCGATTCCATCCCGAACTCGGTTGTGAAACTTCACCGTGGCCAAGATACTTGTCGGGTTGCCGACCGGGACAATAGCTCGATGCCAGGATTATTCTTTCCCACCCCTCAATCCGACAAGATTGGGGGGTTTGGCTTTATCTAAGCTATGGTCTGAATTAACACAAAAGGTTGCACGATTAGTGTATTAAAAAGGTTATTGGGATGGGAATTCCAATCGCTTAATTGCTCCTGTGTCGGTTTTTCTAGTAGTTTTTCCCCGATCCAATTCTGCACTTCAGCAACCCGATCACCAGCGATCGCTTCTGCTACTTCGATTAAATTGAGGGAATCCGAAACCACGATCAGCGCATCCCTTTGAGCATGGGGGATTAAGTCACTCCACTCCACTTCGGCTAATTCCTCTAATAACTGCTCATGAATATTACCCATACTGTCAATCCTGGCGAAAAAGCTCGCTCAACAACGAATTATCCCCTTCTTCTAGCATACAGGCAAAGGGACGACCGATTTCCCCATTTATAGTAATGTTAAGCTAAAATATAACGAACGTTCGATATTAAATTTATGCCTAAGATAGTAGACGTAGAACAATACCGAAAAGAACTCCTCTTAAAAAGTGCCGAACTCTTTGCCGAGAAAGGCTATGCTGACATGACGACGAGAGAATTAGCGCAAGGATTGGGAGTGTCCACGGGAACGCTATACCACTACTTTCCCAGTAAAGCGGCACTTTTCGAGCAGTTAGTCGAGGAGATGTGCCAGCAGGATGTTTTATTAGCTAAAGCCGAGATTGATCGAGGAAAAACCCTGATAGAAAAGCTAAAAATTCTCGGAAAATTTATGATTAATCGCGAGGATTCCTGCATCAAACAATTATTCTTATGGATTGATTATTCTCAATACCAAGGACGAGAAGAACTGCGTCGTAGTCAATTTTTTGAGCGCATTGATCGCCGCTATCATCAGGCAGTAATCGAGATTTTAGGTATTACCGATCCGAGTGTAGCTTGGTTAGTTGTCAGCGTTATTAATGGACTGATATTAGAGCGCCTGTGGTGCAATGAACAGATTGTGATCGATGAACAAATGGAATTATTAGGTAAAATTCTTACTACTTATTTACAGAAAAACTGTTAACCCCCAACAATCGCTTATTAACTGCAAAATTACTAACAGAAATTCTATGAACGGTAAAACTTTTGTGAAACCCAATCAGAAGTTAATTATCGGGTTAATAGTATTAGGCACAGGATTATTAGGAATAACCACCTTTTATAGCCTTTCCCAAGTCGCCCCCAAACCCGAAACCAAAACCCCTGTAGTTGCGTCGCACGCACCGCAAAAAATCACCGCTTTAGGCAGAATTGAACCAAGGACAGAAATTATCAGCATATCTGCCCCGATGTTGCTTGATTCCGATCGAGTCAAGCAATTATTAGTCGATGAAGGAGATAGCGTCAAAACGGGACAAATAATCGCCATTCTCGAAAGTCAGGAAAGATTAGAGGATAACCTGCGACAGGCACAAGAACAGGTAAGAGTAGCCGCAGCCAAGGTAGAACAGGTGAAAGCTGGGGCAAAAGTCGGCGAAATCGATGCTAATACCGCTAACGTGCGGAAAATCGAGGCACAATGGTTAGGCGATCAAGCAAACCAACGGACAACTATCCAAAGATTAACAGCGCAATTAGAAGGGGATAGGGCTGCCCAAAAAGCGACAATTGGCAAATTAGAAGCAGAATATCGCAATGCCAAAGCTGAATTTGATCGCTACGAAAAACTCTATCAAGAAGGGGCAATTTCCGCCTCTAGTTTTGATAGTAAAAGACTGAATTTAGAAACCAGTAATCAACAACTCACAGAAGCAAAAGTTACCCTAGAGAGGATTGAACGCACCGGCAAACAAGAGATACAAGAAGCCAAGACTACCCTAGCCCGGATTGAATCCACTGGTCAACAGCAGATCAAAGAGGCCAAATCCACTTTAAATCAAGTCTCAGAAGTGCGGGGAGTCGATGTGCGGGCAGCCCAAGCGGAGGTAAATGCTGCCCTAGTTGCCGTTAAAAAAGCCCAAACCGAGTTAAATCAGGCCTATATTCGATCGCCAATTACCGGCAAAGTGATTAAAGTCAATACCCGGATCGGGGAACAAATCAGCGATCAAGGAATTGTTGACCTCGCTGAAACCGAGCGCATGGAAGTAATTGCCGAAATCTATCAAAGCGATATCGGGAAAATTCGCGAGGGACAAACTGCCACGATTACCGGATCGGCGTTTAAGGGCGAAGTTAGCGGAAAAGTGCGCTTAATTGCTTTAAAAGTTGACCAACAAAATATATTCAGCAATCAACCAGGAGAAAACTTCGATCGCAAAGTTATCTCTGTCCGCATTGCCTTAGATCGCGAAAACAGTGAAAAAGTGGCAGGTTTAACCAATTCCCAAGTAACTGTAACTATCAATGAGTAGGTTTTCCATGAAACTAACCCATCTATTCAAAAAAACGCCCCTATCTTGGTTACAGGTGACGCGAGAGAAAACCCGTTTGATCGTGGCTATTGCCGGGATTGCTTTTGCAGACTTCCTAATTTTCACGCAGTTGGGGTTTCGGGATGCCTTATTTGATGCTTCCGTTAAACCCCATTATGTCCTCGATGCGGATTTAGTCCTGATTAATCCCCAATTTGATACCCTCTTTGCTGTGAAAAGTTTCTCTCGCGATCGCTTGTACCAAGCTAAAAGAGTCGAGGGCATTCAATCTATAGCCCCAGTTTATATTGCTTCTGCCCAGTGGCGCAATCCCGAAACTGCCCTAGAAAGAACTACTTTAGTCTTTGGTTTTGATCCCAGTCAACGGGTTTTTACTCTCCCGGAAGTTAATCAAAAATCCAGTGATCTGAAGATGTTAAATCGCGTCTTGTACGATCAAGCAGGAAGACCAGAATTCGGTCTAATTGCCGATTTACTCCAGAAAAACCCCGATTTGACAGTTCAGTTAAATAAAAAAGAGGTCCAGGTAGCGGGAATTTTTACCCTTGGTGCCTCCTTTGCTGCCGATGGTAACGTCATTAGCAGTGATTCTACCTTTTTAAGGCTCTTTCCCGAACGCCAACCCCACGAAATCGATATAGGACTGGTGAAACTGCAACCGGGGGCAAATATAGAGGCAGTAAAAGCCAATTTACAGGCACTTCTACCTAAAAATGAAGTAATAGTCCTTACTTTAAAAGAATTTGCTGAAAGGGAAAAAACCTATTGGGCAAATGGTACAGCCATTGGTTTTATCTTTGGTTTAGGTACAGTAGTCGGTTTTATCGTCGGTATCGTCATTGTCTATCAGATTCTCTATTCCGATGTCACCGATCACTTACCCGAATACGCTACCCTAAAAGCTATGGGTTACGGTGATTGGTATTTAGTCGGGGTTTTGATGCAAGAGGCTTTATTACTAGCGGTTTTGGGGTATATACCGGGGTTTATCGTTTCTCTTGGTGTTTATCATCTCGCTTCCTCCGCTACACTTTTACCGATAGTGATGACTACCCCTAGGGCGATCGAAGTTTTAATCCTAACAATTATTATGTGTATTGCCTCTGGAATTGTCGCTATGGGCAAATTAAGGACAGCAGATCCAGCCGATATTTTCTAAGCTATCAAGGGTGAAATAATGCTGATTTTTCAAAAAGAGCGAGAATTAGGGAATTTTAGCCCTAATGAACCCGTAATTGCCATTAAAGGCTTAAATCACTATTTTGGCACGGGGGAATTAAAAAAACAGGTTTTATACGATATCGATCTGGAAATTAAAGCGGGGGAAGTAGTAATTATGACCGGTCCTTCGGGATCGGGGAAAACTACTTTATTGAGTTTAATGGGAGGTTTGCGATCGGCACAAGAGGGCAGTTTAAAAATTCTCGGCCAAGAAATGTTAGGAATTGCTAAGGGCAAAATGCTGAAAATTCGCCGTCAAATTGGCTATATTTTTCAAGCACATAATTTACTAAAATTCCTGACAGCGAAACAAAACGTGAGGATGTCTTTGGAACTGCACGAGGAGTTTTTAGAACAAGATCTCGATCAAAAAGCGGCGGCAATTCTAGAGTCAGTGGGTTTAGGCAACCGCGTTGATTATTATCCCCATGATCTATCAGGGGGACAAAAACAACGGGTTGCGATCGCTCGCGCCCTCGTCAGTCATCCCAAATTAGTCCTCGCTGATGAACCGACCGCGGCCTTAGATAAACAATCCGGGCGCGATGTGGTGGAAATCATGCAGAAATTGGCAAAAGAACAAGGTTGCACGATTTTACTCGTCACCCACGATAACCGGATTCTCGACATCGCCGATCGTATTGTCAACATGGAGGATGGTCGTTTAAGCGATTAACTGCCCAAAAATTACTTGCCAAAAATCGGCATTTGATGTTAGAATAAAATAATGTCATCTTGGAGAGGTGGCAGAGTGGTCGAATGCGGCAGATTGCTAATCTGTTGTACGAATCGTAAGACCGTACCGAGGGTTCGAATCCCTCCCTCTCCGTGTTTTTTCGGTATGTTCGATGACTGCTGGCCATGATTATTTCTGCTCCGTATATGGTCCGGTTGCCTCTTGGCGTTTCGGCAGTTCCCTGGGCATTGATCCGATTGGTTTAGTTTCCACCTGTTCCTTTAACTGTGCCTACTGTCAGTTAGGAGAAATTGAGCAAAAAACCGAGCAACGAAAAACTTTTATCACCAGCGAACAAATTAGCAGGGATTTAAGGGATTTTGCTCCTTGGGATGTGGATATAGTCACTCTCAGTGGTAGCGGGGAACCCACCCTCGCCCTCAATTTAGGGGAAATACTGGCCACCGTCAAGGAAATGACCAGGCGGCCGATGGCGGTCTTAACCAATAGTACCCTCTTGGGAGATGCCCGAGTGCGTCAAGACTTGAGCAAAGCTGATATCGTCGCCGCTAAAATCGATGCTGTTTCCGAGGCCCAATGGCGACGGGTTAACCGTCCAGTCCCCGGCCTGGATTGGCAGATTCTTTGGTCGGGATTAAGACAATTTCGCCAAGAATGGTCGGGAAAACTAGCAATTCAAACCATGGTGCTGGCCTCTTGGTCGCCCCAAGATCAAGACCAGTATATCGATTTGATGCAACAGCTACAACCCGATGAAATTCAACTTAACACCCCGACCCGTCCCCGGGCAAGACAAAGACAATTAGAAACCCGCGGTAATAATCCCCTCACCGCTGCCGACGGAATGCAAATTCTCAAACCCGTAAACGCTGAAATATTGGCAATTTGGGCGCAAAAAATTGCCACGTCCACGGGAATTACCGTACGCTGTGTGCCACTTACCGCCACAGGTCTCTAAGGCTTTGGTTTTTCTTCTTTCGGCTTCACATTAAAATAAGCCTCCATTACCTGACGTACCATAGGTGCGGCCACTTTACCACCACCACCGCCGGAATGTTCCGCAAAGGCGACCACGACAATTTCGGGCTTGTCGAAGGGCGCGAAAGCTCCAAACCAAGCGTGGGACTTCCCCGGAGGTGCTTCTGCCGTGCCGCTTTTGCCCGCTACGGGCGGTAAAGCGGGGTCCGATAGGGCCCGACCCGTTCCTTCCGCTACCACGGCTCTCAGGGACTTTCTCAGGGTGTCTAGGGTGCTAGGTTTCATGTTCAAAGACTTTCGCCATTCCTTAACATCGCGGGCATCCTGTAAAAGGTGCGGTTTCACCAAAAAACCACCGTTAGCGGGGACAGCAAACATCACAGCTACTTGTAGGGGAGTTGCGAGGGTAAATCCTTGACCGATCGACATATTAATCGTATCCCCTACGGACCAATCCCAGTTTTTAAAATTACGCAGTTTCCAATCGCGATCGGCAATTAACCCCGGAGTTTCTTCCGCTAATTCTATACCGGTTTTCTGACCGAAACCGTAGCGCCGAGCCATGGCAATTAAAGCCGGACCCCCCACCCCGCGACCAATTTGACCGTGAAAAGTGTTACTACTCATAGCCATGGCCCTGACAAAACCGATCGGCCCAAAACCGGCGTGATTCCATTCTCCAAAAGCTGTCCCCCCCACATAAAGGGCGGCAAAGGTATTTAAGACCGTATTGGGGGGAAATTTACCCGATTCCATGCCGGCAGTGGCAGTGACGACTTTAAAGGTGGAAGCGGGGGGGAATCCTTGCAGAGCGCGGTTAACAAAAGGGTTGCCCTCCGCTTGTAGTTTTTTCCAAGTGGTGGTGGTAATTGGGGCCGAGAACACATTGGGATCGAAACTAGGATAACTGACCATGGCCCGCACGGAACCATCCCGGGGATCGATCGCCACGATCGCACCTTTGCGTTTTCCTAAAGCGGCCTCGGCGGCTTTTTGGAGTTTTAAATCTAGTGTCAGGGTGACATCTTGCCCCGGTTTAGCAATTTTTTGGCCGAGAATTTGGATTACTTGTCCCGATCCGTTGACCTCTAACTGCATTCCCCCCCATTCTCCCCGCAATTTTGACTCGTAGGCGGCTTCTACACCCATTTTACCGACGACATCTCCCAATCGGTAGCCCTGGGGTCTTTTGGCTTTATATTCCTCTGGGGTTAGTTCCCCGGTATAACCGAGAATATGCGCCCCGATTTTGCCATTGGGATAGTAGCGCACTGATTCCACGTCCACTTCGATGCCGGTTAATTCGTCTTTGTATTCCTCTAGGGCGATAATTTGGCCTGGAGTTAAACCCCTAGCGATGCGGATCAGGGTGGAGGGGTTTTCGTCCGCTTCGTTAATGCGTTTTTCTAGGTCGCTTTTGGGAATGCCTAAAATACTGGCTAAACGGTCAAGATTGAGTTTTTGAGCGGGATTACGCTGGGATTTCGGCCAAATATAGGCCGCATGGGTTAAGCGGGCCGTGGCCAAAACTTTGCCATTGCGATCGAATAAGTTGCCCCGGACTGGGGGTTTGGGAAGAATGCGAATCCGGTTATTTTCTGCCCTTTCTCGGTTAATTTGTCCTTGCTGCAGTTGTAAATATGCCAATCGTGAGCCGACTCCTCCTAGCAGGACAATGCTAATTAATCCCATAATTAGCCATGACTGACGCTGACGACCGACTAGACGCTCTTTATCTGTGATTTTATTCTGTAATTTATTTGGCGATGGCCGCTTCGGCGAGTTGAGCGGTTTTTTCGGTTTTAGTTTGACTTTGGTTTTTGATAGGAGTCCGCTATTACGCATTTGCTTAAAGTTAAAAGTTTAAAAGTTATTAGGGCAGTTATCAGTTATCAGTTATCAGTTATCAGTTATCAGTTATCAGTTATCAGTTATCAGTTATCAGTTATCAGTTATCAGTTATGAGATTTGAGTTTTTAAGTAAGGAGTATTAAGTGAGCGGTTTCAAATAGCACTTTCCTAATGTCTTTTCACTGGTTACTGATCACTGTTTACTGATCACTGTTCACTGTTTACTGTTCACTGAAAAAGACGCAATACTAGGTGATTTAGCTCCTCTGTTGACTAAAGTTCAGGGTATCCGCAATATATCTTAACAAAATCGGAGTAAATACAAAGGAGTGGAAGGAACCACACCAGACACAGAGGACACAAAGATTGATCGCTTCTATAGTAAGTTAAAGAGAGCCAAGAAACTGGCACACATATATAGTTAAGAGTTTGTCAAGTGTTTCTTAACTATATGTAACATTATCCCTGCTCAAAATGTAATCACGCTGCGGATAGAATCCCCTTGTCGCATCAGGTCAAAAGCCTCGTTAATTCTTGCCAGAGGCAGAACATGGGTGATTAAATCATCGATGTTAATCTTGCCCTCCATGTACCAATCGACTATTTTTGGTACATCCGTACGACCTCTTGCTCCACCAAAAGCCGTACCTTTCCAGACGCGTCCGGTGACTAATTGAAAAGGACGGGTACTAATTTCTTGGCCTGCCGCGGCTACACCGATAATAGTGGCAACACCCCAACCTTTATGGCAACATTCCAAAGCTTGACGCATAATCTGGACATTGCCGATACACTCAAAACTATAATCGGCCCCACCTTTAGTTAAATCCACCAGATAGGCCACTAAATCCCCCTCAATTTCTTGGGGATTAACAAAATGAGTCATCCCGAATTTTGCCGCTAAAGCTTGTTTCTGGGGATTAATATCGACCCCGACAATCATATCGGCTCCCACCAAACGGGCCCCTTGAATAACGTTTAAACCGATACCTCCCAGACCAAAAACCACCACTTTTGCCCCCGGTTCCACTTTAGCGGTATTAATCACCGCACCGATACCTGTAGTGACTCCGCAGCCGATATAACAGACTTTTTCAAAGGGAGCATCGGGGCGAATCTTGGCTAGGGAAATCTCCGGCAGCACGGTATAGTTAGCAAAAGTCGAGGTTCCCATGTAGTGATAAAGAGGCTGACCATCGAGGGAAAAACGACTGGTTCCATCCGGCATTACTCCCCGACCTTGGGTAAGACGAATTGCTTGACAGAGATTGGTTTTAAAGCTGAGACAGTATTCGCACTGACGACATTCGGGAATGTATAGGGGAATAACATGATCCCCCACTTTTAGGCTAGTGACACCTTCTCCCACTTCTACCACGATTCCGGCCCCTTCATGGCCTAAAATTGAGGGAAATAAGCCTTCAGGATCGGCCCCAGAGAGAGTATAGGCATCGGTGTGACAAACTCCCGTGGCTTTGATTTCTACTAACACTTCCCCCGCTTGCGGTGCGGCTAATTTTACCGTTTCAATAGTTAGGGGTTTTCCCGCTTCTAGGGCAACTGCCGCTCGAACATCCATAGGCTAAAAGGAATAGGTTTTTCCCAGTATAATACCGTTAAACTGCTGAAGAGTTGTAATAGAACAATTCTCAACTTATCTCTATGTTAGTCCTCACCATCCGCGAAGAAGGAATGAACGATGGTGGCTTTACTGCTAGTCTCAATTTTGATAGCGGTAACAGCTACCCAATTACGGTTACTGACCCCTTTACTAACCAAGAAGAAAAACAACTAGAATGGTACTTTGAGGAATGGTTAGTATTTCCCACCCTAGACACGGATAAAGCGCAAAAAGCTGCCAACAGTGTCCAAAACTATGGCGAAAACCTATTTAAACAGGTTTTCCAGAGTAATTTAAATGCTTATGGGGAATATCGAGACTTGCGAAAGCAGTTAAGTCAACTGCAAATTATTATCGAAAGTCAGTCGCCAGAATTTCAAGCTTTACATTGGGAAGCGCTGAAAGATCCTGATTTACCGCGTCCCTTTTCTATAGATTGTATCATCTCCCGCCAGCGTCGAGGGGCTACAGTTGTCCCGGTGCAAATGGCCACTTATCCTACTATCAATCTCCTGGTGGTGATTGCGCGTCCTAATGAGGAATCTGATGTTAACTATCGCACGATTTCCCGTCCTTTGGTAGAACTGGTAAATAGTAGTGAAATACCGGTAAAAATTGATATTTTGCGTCCCGGAACTTATGAATCACTAACCAGACATCTGGATGAGAAGGGAGAAGGATACTATCATGTTATTCATTTCGATGTTCATGGCGGATTAATGGAATATGAACAGTACGAAAGACAGGTTCACGGGGATTCTTGGCGCTATCAAAGGGGATGGGGACTGGAGGATTTAGCAGAATATGAGGGAGTAAAAGCTTTTCTGTTTCTGGAAGGAGAAGAAAAAGGTCAAGCGACTCCGGTAGAAGCGACGGAATTAGCGAATTTACTCACGGGGAAAAATATCCCTATTTGTATTCTCAATGCTTGTCAGTCAGCAAAGCAAATTTCCCAGGAATCAGAAGACTATCGGGAAACCAGTTTAGGGAGTCGTTTGATGACTGCGGGAATGCAAGCTGTGGTAGCGATGGGATATTCGGTGACGGTTTCTGCAGCTAAGTTGATGATGAAACCAATTTATCAGCAATTATTGAACGGAAAAGACCTAACGGAAGCGATGCGAAAGGGACGGTTAGAGTTATTCAATAATAAGCAACGCCGCGCCTATTATAATACGATAATAGATTTAGAAGATTGGTTATTACCGGTGATTTATTGTCGCGGTAAAATTAATCTCAATTTGCGTCCATTTACTCCAGAAGAGGAGGAAAAATACTGGGAACATATCGGCAATCAATATGTCTTTCCTTTACCAGAATACGGCTTTGTCGGCAGGGATTTAGAAATTCTCAAGATGGAAAAGGCGCTACTGAAACATAATATACTTTTACTCAAAGGAATGGGAGGGACAGGAAAAACTACTTTACTCAATTATCTACGAGAATGGTGGCAGAAAACCAACTGGGCGACCCATATTTTCTATTTTGGTTATGATAAAAAAGCTTGGACGTTAGAACAGATTGTCCATGAAATCGGTCAGGGAATTTATAATCGCTTTGAACAGGGGAGTTTCCAAGCGATGAACCTGAAAGCGCGGGTGAGGAAACTAGAACAAAAACTCCGCAGTGAGGCGTATATTCTCATTTTAGATAATCTGGAGTCGGTGACGGGACAACCGTTAGCAATTCAGAATACTTTACCGGAGAATGAGAGGGAAGCAGTCGCCGAATTTCTCAAGAATTTGGTCGGGGGAAAAACGAAGGTGATTTTGGGTTCTCGCAGTGAGGAAACTTGGCTGCAACGCAGGACTTTTAAGGAGAATATCTATCACTTACAAGGATTAGACCAAGAGTCGAGAACTGAATTAGCGGAGAGAATTTTAGAACGTCAGGCGAAGAGTCGGAAAAATGCGATTAAAAAGGATGATTATTTTAAACGCTTGATGAAGTTGTTGGCGGGATATCCGTTGGCGATGGAAGTGGTATTAGCGAATCTGAAGCGACAGTCACCGGAGGAGATTTGGCAAGGGTTACAGTTGGCGGAATTAGTTAATGTGGGGGATCAGGATAAGACTAATAATATCATCAAATGTGTGGAATATTCCCACAGTAATTTGTCGGAGGAGGCGCAGAAGTTGTTACTATGTTTAGCGCCTTTTAGTGGGTTTATTCCCAGGGATGTTATTCCTGAATATAGCCAACAACTACAGCAATTAGAACCTTTACAAGGCTATCAATTTGACCAATTCGATGCAGCGATAGAAGAAGCGATTCATTGGGGTTTGCTTTCGCCGATGAGTGAAGAAATGCCGAGTTTTTTGACTATCCAGCCTATTTTTCCCTACTTCCTAAAGACGAAGTTAAAGGAATTAGCACCAGAGACGCAAGCAGCAATTTGGGAGGGATTTAAGAATCATTACCGAGGATTGGCAAGTTATTATGATCACTTACTACATTCCAAAAATCCGCAAGAGAAGCAGTGGGGGATATTGTTCTGTCGCTGGGAGTATGAAAATCTGTTTAATGCGTTGCAAATCGCCCTCAATCAGCAAGAGAGCGTATTGACTATTATTAATTGCTTGCATAGTTATCTGAAGTTAACCCAAGATACTCAGACTAATTTAAAGCTCCTAGAGTTCGTTCTCGAAACTTTTGAAAACTATCCCCCTGAAGCCAAACAAGGGCAGGTGGCAATAGAAATCATTGCTATAATTGTCGAGGTAGGAAGCAAATATTTACAAAGTAAAAATTATCAGCAAGCGAAAGAGATTTACCAAAAGAGCCTCGAATTACTCAAGCCAATTAGTGAAAGTTACAGTCAATTTAAGCAATCTTTGCAAGCCAGCACTCTGCACAATTTGGGAGCGGTAGCGCAAGAATTGAGGGAATGGGAGCAAGCCCGAAGCTACTACCGGCAAGCTCTTGAGATCTACATTGAATATGGCGCCCGCTACGAGCAAGCCAAAACCCTGCACCAGTTGGGAAGGGTAGCGCAAGAATTGAGGGAATGGGAGCAAGCCCGAAGCTACTACCGGCAAGCTCTTGAGATCAAGATTGAATATGGCGCCCGCTATGAGCAAGCCGGAACCCTGCACCAGTTGGGAAGAGTAGCGCAAGAATTGAGGGAATGGGAGCAAGCCCGAAGCTACTACCAGCAAGCTCTTGAGATCTGCATTGAATATGGGGATCGCTTTTCTCAAGCCAGCACTCTGCACCAGTTGGGAATGGTAGCCCAAAAATTGAGGGAATGGGAGCAAGCTCGAAGCTACTACCGGCAAGCTCTTGAGATCTACATTGAATATGGCGATCGCTACGAGCAAGCCGGAACCCTGCACCAGTTGGGAATGGTAAGCTAAACGGCGCTTAACCTGCATGATCCAATAGCTATAACCCTTTTGGAGTCTATATCGGTGATCCGAAGTAAAAGCCGTTTAGCTTAGCGCAAGAATTGAGGGAATGGGAGCAAGCCCGAAGCTACTACCAGCAAGCTCTTGAGATCTTCATTGAATATGGGGATCGCTTCTCTCAAGCCAGCACTCTGCACCAGTTGGGAAACTTAGCGCAAGAAGTTGGGGAATTGAGCCAAGCCCGAAGCTACTACCAGCAAGCTCTTGAGATCAAGATTGAATATGGCGATCGCTACGAGCAAGCCGGAACCCTGCACCAGTTGGGAAACTTAGCGCAAGAATTGAGGGAATGGGAGCAAGCCCGAAGCTACTACCGGCAAGCTCTTGAGATCAAGATTGAATATGGCGCTGCCGGAGGCACGCAAAGCGCCCGCTACGAGCAAGCCAAAACCCTGAACAATTTAGGAATCGTAGCGCAAGAAGTTGGGGAATTGAGCCAAGCCAAAAGTTATTACCTGCAAGCCTTACAAATTCGGGCAGAATTTAACGATAATTACACCATACAAACCTTTTCTTTGCCCCTTCTTGTTGCTCTTTATCAGCAAACGCAAGATGAGGAGATTTTCGTTGCTGTGGCTGATATTTTGGGGGTTGGGGTTGAGGAGGTGCGGGGTTTGCTGGAGGGTTAGAATGGGTTTTGGGCGTAAGGATTGTTTGAGCGCAATCATTGTTTGGGCGCAAGCATTGCGCCCCTACGGGGGAAATATTGGTTTGTCTTGGGATCTCGAAGTGTTCGGCGATGAAGCTGTTGAGTAATTCCTTTGAGGCTTGAGGTTAGTATAATTATGACAACCGCCAAGGCTGTTAGGATATTTACAATCTCCGAAACCCTCTCAGGTTGTACTTTTGATTTCTGACTTGCGCGTAGCACTATAACAGGAGGACAAATCGAATGGCGGCTCTCTTGGATTTGGTGGGTAAAATGTATTCTAAGATACATTCCTCCTAGCGAGGGGGTGGAACGAACCACAAAGACACAAAGGACACAAAGATCGATCGATCATATAGTAAGTTAAACTTATCACACAGAACCTAGAAGAGCCGAATGGCAGCAAACCTAATTATTAAATATGACCCCACTGGAGACATTCTCTATATTAACAAATGCGCTCCCTATACCGAACAAGAATCCGAAGAATTAGGAGATGATATTATCGTGAGAGTCAACCCAAAAACCGAAGAAATAGAAAACCTAGAAATCCTTTTTTTCTCCCAAAGACTACAAGAAAACAACGAACTCCAACTTCCCCTCATCGCCAATCTCCGCTTGGCAGTTTAGTGTAATCAGATTGAGTAAATCATTAAAACAACTTAGCTTATGTCTGCAAATATTCGTCAACAACTCCATCAACATATCGATCAATTACCAGATCACATATTGGTTTGTTACGCTACAAACTACCACTAGATATAGATATAACCCAAGCCAAAGACACGAAGCAAATCTCGGCATCCTTCTTCAAAATTATCATTAAAATTAATAATTTGGAAGCTAGGTAAGACCCAAGAAAGTTTTGTATATTCACAAGGTTGATAGAGAATTGGCAAAATTTTATCTTCAAAACGCTGATCTTGTAAAGTAAAAATTAGTTCTCGCTTTACCCACATAGAATCGACCGCATCAGGAGAGAGAACGATAATAAACCAATCACATCGCCTCAAAGCTTTCCCAATTTCATCATGCCATTGCTGTGCGCCTAAAATATTAGTTTCACTATACCAAACGGGAACTCCATGACGGCGTAATTCATTGGCCAAATGAGAGACAAACTCTCGATTTTTGCTAGAATGGGAAAGAAAAGCTTCTTGGGGAATCATCTCATACCTATAGTTAAAATTAGACAAAGCATAGCTTGGGATGAGACAAGCCAAATCTAAAAGTGGTGTATCTCATGAGTCAGTCCGTCGGAGCTTGTCGTATTTTTAAGTGCCTGTGTAATTTCTTTCAATTCTTGATTGTCTTGTTCAAGATTAGGGACGAAAATCATTGGAAATTTTTTGAGAATCCAAGGAATATGTTCTAGGTTTGAATTATCTGAGGAAGAGACAATAACAGGAATGATACGACCTTGATACTTTTCTTCTCCAATTGCATAACTAATATCAGAAACAACATTAAAAGGCTTCAGTGATTCTGGTGTTAATAAGACTATCATTGCTTCAGATTCTTGTAAGGCTTTACCTATGTTATTAGCCCAGTTTTCCCCGGGTAACATTTCAGCAGCATCCCAAACTTGAAAGCCATCTTCTTTGAGAGAATCAGCAACTCTCTTAGCTAACTTAGCCTCAGTAAAGGCATGACTAATAAAAACTTTCATATTGTTTCTAGCTTCCTCGATATTTAAATTAATTCAACTGATTTATTCATAATCTGCTGACAATTTACTAAGAGTATAGCGTTTTTAGTCGCTAGAGAAACTCATTTACTCCTCGACTTCATCAGGAATAGATTCAGCTAACTTAAGCATAGCGCCTAAATCGACTGTTTCTTCAGCTAAATTTCCCGTGCTGGCTTCCGCGAGCCCCCGTTTGAGCGACTCGCGGACACTAGGATTCTGAAAAGCCCATAGTTCTCCCTCTGGAATCGCCACCATGGGAACCAAAAGAAGTTCCCCGCTTGTATTCATCAGTATCCGATAGTGACGGTTGCTACATTGAGTCCCAAGGCTAATCCGTCCGCAAGCATCAGCCTGAATATCTTCTTTAATGAGCGAAAAATTCTGATACTCCATCACGTCTCCTCCTCTGTTCATATACTTATTCTAGATAAGTTACCCAATTTGGGCAATAGGGTTATGTCCATTTAGCTTCTCACTACCTAAAGAAAACAGGTTAAACTTGTTCGGGCTAGAGCCTTGACAACCAACCTAGTTTGTAGTCGAAGCTCTCTTCGCTAAATTCTCTCCCCTTTCCTTGTAGGATAGGGTTCAGGGGAGAGGTCAATAATTAAGAACCCAATGCGATCACACTATCTGGTAAAGATCAAGTATAATAATAAATATAAAGACCAAATTATTCATCTACCGTTAACTTAATGAAAGCCAAATGAACTTATTAAAACAATCGGACATTCAAGAAAATCCCACAACACTTTACGAACAAGATCTTCAGTTGTGGATTGAGCAAACTATTCATCAATTACAGAATCGACAGTTTGAACAACTGGATATAGAAAACTTAATTGAGGAGTTAAAAGATTTGGGTAAGTCAGAGAAACGCGCCTTAGAGAGCAACTTAATGGTCTTGTTGATTCACTTACTCAAATTAAAGATACAGCATGATGCTCCTGAGACAATGAAAGCAAGTTGGTATAATTCAGTAGATGAGCATCGCCAGCGCGTTCAAGATGATTTACTTAAGACTCCCTCTCTTAAATCTTATCTCTTAATCTCCATCACACAAGCCTATTCCAGCGCTCGTAAAGTCGCCATCAAACAGGGTAAACGCGCTCAATTTGGTATTCGTATTCCCCAAGAAAGTGAGTATCCCCTCGCTTGTCCTTTCACACCTGAACAGATTCTAAATGAGGACTTTTACGGGTAAAAACGAAAGTAAACATTATCGATAATAAAACCATGAAACCAGAATATGACCTTGCCAACATGAAAAATCGCCCGAATGACCTAACCCCCCTTCCCTGGGAAATAAGGGGGGAATAAAGTTTTTAACACCTAACTACTTATATCTCAATAAATCTCTTGGATAAATCATAGCAAAGTGAACCTTTCATGTACTCTAAATTAAGGAGAAGACGATGGCTAATCTGGATGATGTAGGAAGAGCGAAAGCAGCTGATAAAAACCTGAACGATGCTAACCGAAGCGATGTGCAGGTAAACAAAACAAGACCATATCCTTAACTGTTCTCTCTGATTTAGAGCAGTTAACCCTATCAGTAACCGATATTTTGCTTGGTTAAATTAAAAATAGAAAATTACCATTAAAGTAAGTGTTAATTAAGTAGGTAAATATGGTTCAAGTTTTACAAGCAAAAGAAGTCACTCTCAGAGATTTAATTAATCATTTTCAACTAGAGTTTATAGAAGATGAGCATTTTTTTGGGGAATGGCAGGAAGACCTAGAAGCAATCTCTGACCAAGAAAAAGAATTGTTAGATAAAATCAAAACAGGTTATTTTAACTTATTGAATTATCCTCCCTTTTTGGAAACTTCGGTGAGGATGACGGTTTTAGACCCATTATTATTTATTGGTAACTTTTATCTATTTCCCTTTCACATTAAAGCAGAAGATTCCGTTGAAATTATTACAGAAGAGCAAGATTTAATAATTAAAGGAAGGTTAGATACTTTAATTCTAAAAGAGCAATTATGGGTAATGATTATTGAATCAAAACGGGTGATTTATTCCGTTGAAGTAGGTTTACCGCAATTATTAGCTTATTTAATGGCCAATCCTCATCCAAACCGTCCTAATTATGGAATGTTGACCAATGGTTCCGAGTTTTTATTTGTTAAATTATTATGGAACGACAAACCTTTATACGGAACCTCTCGTTTATTTGCCATGAGAAATCCAGGGGATTTATATGAAGTTCTCAAAATCCTGAAACATCTCTGTCAACTAATTTGAGTATGAAAATAATCAGTACCTAATTTTACGACTGTTGATAACTCCAGCAGAATCGTTACTCTCCTATTTCCCTCTGTTGTATAATTTGCTCTGAAAGGAACAAATCAGTAGGCATAAATCAAAATTATCAGGATTTTTTCGGCTTTTCTTCACTATTTCAGCCTGATTTGTCCTGACAAGCTCAAAAATACGATAGTTTTTGTCTAGAATTGCCTAGCCTGAGAGGGGAATGATAAAGTTAGATAAGAAAATTAAAGATGGTGTGATTAAAATGAAATTTCCTGCTAGTACTTATTTTTCCCTGCTGCGCCATTGTGCCGTTCCTTTGCTGTCGATCGCCACTTTTACGCCAATTCTCTTAACTTATTTAGCCAAGGAAAAACCAGAAACCCCGCAACCGCAGGCAAATCTAGAAACTGCTGCCTCCCCTGCTCCTATTATCCCATCTCCGATCGCCCCCTTAACCGCACCATCGCCGAAACTATCCCCCTCTCCCCAATCTTCTGCGATTCCAAAATCAGCACCCTCTCCCCAATCTTCCCCCTTGGCACCGAAAAAATTAGCGCCATCGGTTCAAACTTCCCCTAATACTTCCCCTAATACTTCCCCCGCTGCTGCTGCCAAACCAGTGACTAGACAACCTTTAGTGGTTCCCGCTAATTATACGCCGCCGGCCCTAGAAATTCGCGTGGCGATCAAAAGGGATGTGGCCAGTGTTTTGATTGGAGTTAACGGACCGGCGGTGATCACAGATCGCCAAGGTCGCGGTTTAAAAACGATTGCCACTAACGAGGGTTTACCGGTCATTCCAGGTGCCAAGGGCTTAAAAATGGGCGATTTATCGCTGCCAGAGGTGATTTTTGTGCAGCCCACCAGTGCCGATGGTTTAGTTTATGTGGATGATAGTTGGTATCGGGGCAAAGTGCTGCTGGTGGCCCAAGGCGATCGCTTATTAGTGGTCAATCATGTTAATTTAGAGGCCTATCTCTATAGTGTGGTGGGTAGTGAAATGCACTCCACCGCGCCAATGCACGCTTTAAAGGCACAAGCGATCGCCGCCCGTTCCTACGCCCTAGTACACATGATCCGCCCCGCTAATGCTTGGTTTCATCTGGGTAATAGCCAACGCTGGCAGGTATATAAAGGCATTCGCTCGGAGTATCAATCGACTCACCAAGCGGTTAATGCCACTGCTGGGCAGATTCTCAGTTATAAAGGGGGTGTAGTCGAGTCTCTTTATGCTGCCACCGATGAAATTGTCGCTTGGGCCCACGGTGGTCGCGGTATGAGTCAAACTGGGGCTTATAAATTAGCGGAAAAAGGCCTAGATTATCAACAAATTCTCGGTAATTATTATCCCGGAGTTGGTTTAGCCCGTCTAGTTCTACAAAATTAGATTGATAGGCTTTCTCGACTGAAAACTCAAATCTGATCACTGATAACTGATCACTGATCACTGAAATGCCGACCATAGCAGATTTCTAGTAACTGTATTAGAATAAACTTTCAAAATGCTATAGCAGTAAATCTCTCTATGAATAGCCCCTTTCTCGACTACCTCAACGGACCCAAACATCCCGTCCTCGTCTTTGATGGGGCGATGGGAACTTCCCTACAAAGCCAAAATCTCACGGCCGAGGACTTTGGTGGGGCAGAATACGAAGGGTGTAACGAGTATCTTGTCCATACTAAACCTAGTGCCGTAGCCAAAGTCCACGAAGCTTTTTTAGCGGTGGGTGCGGATGTGATTGAAACCGACACCTTCGGGGGAACCTCGATAGTTTTAGCCGAGTACGATTTAGCCGATCAAGCCTATTATCTCAACAAAACCGCCGCCGAACTGGCCAAGGCTTGCGCTAATAAATACTCTACCCCCGAAAAACCCCGTTTTGTGGCGGGTTCCATGGGGCCGGGGACAAAACTGCCCACTTTGGGTCATATTGACTTTGATACTCTCAAAAATGCCTATGTGGAACAGGTAGAAGGCCTGTACGATGGCGGGGCAGATTTATTATTAGTAGAAACCTGTCAGGATGTCCTGCAAATTAAAGCGGCTTTAAATGCTATTGAAGAAGTATTTCAGAAAAAAGGTCAACGATTGCCCCTAATGGTTTCAGTGACGATGGAAACCATGGGAACGATGTTGGTAGGAACGGAAATTAACGCCGTTGTCTCTATTTTACAACCCTATAAAATCGATATTTTGGGACTTAACTGCGCCACTGGTCCCGATTTGATGAAACCCCATATTAAATATCTCTCGGAAAATTCCCCTTTTATTGTTTCTTGTATTCCTAACGCTGGTTTACCGGAAAATGTCGGCGGTCAAGCGCACTATCGCCTCACTCCCGTAGAATTAAAAATGGCTTTAATGCACTTTATCGAAGATTTGGGAGTACAAATTATCGGCGGTTGTTGTGGTACTCGTCCCGACCATATTCAAGCTTTAGCGGAACTAAGTCAGGGTTTAACTCCAAAATCTCGTCATTATCATTATGAACCCTCCGCCGCTTCTATTTATAGTACCCAACCCTATATTCAAGATAATTCTTTCCTGATTGTCGGGGAAAAATTAAACGCCAGTGGTTCTAAAAAATGTCGGGAACTTCTCAATGATGAAGACTGGGATAGTTTAGTATCTATGGCGAAAGCGCAGGTAAAAGAAGGGGCGCATATTCTCGATCTCAACGTCGATTATGTGGGCCGGGATGGGGTGCGCGATATGCACCAATTAGCCTCTCGTTTAGTTAATAATGTCACCCTACCTTTAATGTTAGATTCCACCGAATGGGAAAAAATGGAAGCGGGGTTAAAAGTAGCGGGGGGTAAATGTATCCTGAACTCTACTAACTACGAAGACGGGGAACCGCGTTTTTATCAAGTCTTGGATTTAGCGAAAAAATACGGTGCGGGGGTAGTAATTGGAACCATTGATGAAGAAGGAATGGGACGCACTGCCGAGAAAAAATTCCAGATAGCTAAACGGGCCTATTATGCGGCGATAGAATACGGAATTCCTCCCTACGAAATCTTTTTTGATCCTCTAGCTTTACCGATTTCTACCGGTATCGAAGAAGACCGAGAAAATGGCAAGGCTACTATCGAAGCAATGCGTCGAATTCGCCAAGAATTGCCAGAATGTCACATGATTTTAGGTGTGTCTAATATCTCCTTTGGCTTGAATCCGGCAGCGCGTCAGGTATTAAATTCCGTCTTCCTCAACGAAGCGATGCAGGTGGGGATGGATGGGGCAATTGTCAGTGCTAATAAAATTCTTCCTCTGGCAAAAATTGAACCAGAATATCAGCAAGTTTGTCTGGATTTAATCTATGATAATCGTCGTTTTGATGGCGATATATGTGTTTATGATCCCCTGACCAAATTAACCGAATTATTTGCGGGGAAAACTACTAAAAAAGACCCCTCTAGTAATGCTAATTTACCCGTGGAGGAACGCTTAAAACAGCATATTATTGATGGGGAAAGATTGGGACTGGAAGGTGCTTTGAATCAAGCTTTACAGGACTATCCACCCCTAGATATTATTAATATTTTCCTCCTGGATGGGATGAAGGTAGTGGGTGAGTTATTTGGTTCAGGACAAATGCAGTTACCTTTTGTTCTCCAATCTGCCCAAACTATGAAAGCAGCCGTTGCTTTTTTAGAACCATTTATGGAGAAAAAAGAGGGTGATAATAATGCCAAAGGGACTTTTATTATCGCAACAGTTAAAGGGGATGTTCACGATATCGGTAAAAATTTAGTTGATATTATCTTGACCAATAACGGCTATAAGGTGATTAATTTGGGCATTAAACAACCCGTAGAAAATATCATCGAAGCCTACAAAGAACATAAAGCCGATTGTATCGCTATGAGCGGTTTATTGGTGAAATCGACGGCTTTTATGAAGGAAAATCTGGAGGTTTTTAACGAAAAAGGAATCACCATTCCCGTTATCCTTGGCGGGGCAGCTTTAACTCCTAAATTTGTCCATGATGACTGTCAAAAAACCTACAATGGAAAGGTTATCTATGGTAAAGATGCCTTCTCTGACCTGCATTTTATGGATAAATTAATGCCGGCTAAAGCTGGGGGTCAATGGGATGATAGTAAAGGCTTTTTAGGGGAGTTTGTCGAGGGAGAAAAAACCCCGGTTGTCGCAGAAGAATTAGAGGTTAATCCCGATACTATTTTTACCGATGGCACCGTCAACCAAGAATTAGTTATTGATACCCGTCGTTCGGAAGCGGTGGAAGTTAATATTCCCCGACCAACACCGCCCTTCTGGGGTACTAAAATATTAACAGCAGCAGAAATTCCCATCGAGGAGGTTTTCTGGTATTTGGACCTACAAGCTTTATTTGTCGGTCAATGGCAATTCCGCAAACCAAAAAGCCAACCGAAGCAGGAATACGACCAGTTTTTACAGGAAAAAGTTCATCCAATTCTGGCAGCATGGAAAGAGAAAATTGTCAAGGAAAATTTACTAAACCCCACATTAATTTATGGTTATTTTCCCTGTCAATCCTCTGGTAATTCCCTCTTAATTTACGATCCCGAATCGATACAAGCGGGCGAAAAACCCGAAAATCTGCAACCGATCGCCATTTTTGAGTTTCCTCGCCAGAAATCCGGTCGTCGTCTCTGTATTGCTGACTTTTTCGCCCCGCAGGAATCCGGTATTATCGACGTTTTCCCGATGCAAGCGGTGACAGTGGGGGAAATCGCCACGGAATACGCTAAATCTCTCTTTGATGCCAACCAATATACCGAATACCTCTATTATCACGGCATGGCTGTCCAAGCCGCCGAAGCCATGGCCGAATGGACTCACACCCGCATCCGTCGCGAGTTAGGTTTCGCACAGTTCGATCCTGATAATATCCGCGATATACTACAACAGCGTTACCAGGGTTCTCGCTATAGTTTCGGCTATCCCGCTTGTCCCAATATTCAGGATCAATACAAGCAACTAGATCTGTTAGGATGCGATCGCATTGGGATGTCTATGGACGAAAGCGAACAATTGTACCCAGAACAATCCACCACCGCCATTATCACCTATCACCCCACCGCTAAATACTTTAGTACCTAATCAGTGATCAGTTATCAGTGATCAGTTATCAGTTATCAGTAAACAGTAAACAGTAAACAGTAAACAGTAAACAGTGACCAATAATTAGGGTTTGCTGAATAAATCTAAAAACCTTATCCAACAAGGTTTTTAGACTTTTTTTCCCTCAAAAAGTGCCG
>NZ_JADBRW010000336.1:0-8437 GCF_020247025.1 Microcystis sp. M109S1 | reverse complement strand
CTTAAAGCCTTATTACGGATGAATTGTACTGTAAGAATAGCTTCATCAATGGCAGTACATTGACTTGGTTTGACTACCGCCTTCATTTCTAAAACAATCATTGTTGACCGACCTCAAACAACTATTTTTATACTAACATATCCAGCACAAAACTGTCAAGGATTTAGTGGTGCTTCGCTGTTCTATATTGGTCGGGTTTCATCCCGTCAGTGAAACTGAGGGTCTTCACCCGACATTTAAGATAAAAAATTCTCGATATTGTCTTTCACTTCGCCCAGCTTCAATAATTAATTCTTTTTTCATTACTTTTTAGGTTCTGGGGGTTGCTGTTTGGAAGCTGCCGCAATCGCTTGATTTAAGCGAGTTAATTCTTCTTTAAACTTCGGTTCTTGGGGATAGTTTTTGACTAATTTTTCTAGGATACTTTTAGCTCCAGAAACGTCTTGAGTTTGTAATCTTGTTCCATAAAGAACTAGCATAACTTCCAGATTGTCGGGATATTTTTGATATAACTTTTCTAAAGGTTCTCTGGCTCCGATAAAATCTTTTAACTGTAAGCGAGCTTGGGCGAGTCCTTGCAAAGCAGTGGGGTTATCTGGTTCACGTTCGAGAATTTTCTCGTAACCTTTGACCATTTCTTCTAATTTTTCGGGAGGAATAGTTGCCTCTTGCCCGGGTTGATTGGCTTGGGGGGAATTAGAATTATTATTTTTCAATAAACCTAAAGTTGGCACCACCATTAAAGCCAGAAATACTAAACCGGAGGAAACAATTAATACTCGTTTGAGCGTATCGTTATTTTTTTTGGGCATACTTTTTAAAGATTAGAGATAAGATTAATCAGTAGTAACTCGATGAAATTCGTGACCCCAAAGATTATAAGCCCAAATTCCCAAGCCAAAACTACCTAAGCAGAGGATGGTGAGCATCAGGAAAACTTGCCACCTATTGTAACCTGCTTCCTGAAGTTCTAGACGACCAAGGATAGTGGCGGCTAAGAGGATTAAAACTCGACTAAATACCGCCCACTTGTGGAAGATAAAGACTACCGCCAAAGACCAGCCGAGAATTGATAATACAGCACTAATATCGTTTTTAAACCAACTGCGGAAAAATACCGGCATTAAGTGACTAAACAGAGTTAATCCTAGGGCAATTGAGAGGATAACCCCTACCGCTAGGATATAGATGATGATTTCTAGCCATTCGCTAGTGAGAGTCCAATTCATCTCATCACCGCGGGCAAGTAACCAATCACTCCATGATAAACGCTCATGGGCGATCGACCAGCCAAACACCCCATAGACCGATGGAATCAGAAAAGTAAGTAGTATAATGCGCCAAAACATAATCAGTTATCAGTTATCGGTTATCAGTTATCAGTTTTGAGTTTTAAGTTTTAAGTTGTGAGTTGTGAGTTGTGAGTTTTGAGTATTAAGTGAGCAGTATGTATTAAGTGAGCCTCATCAAATGGCAGTTTCCTACTGTCTTTTCACTGATTACTGATTACTGATTACTGATCACTGAAAAAAGTCAAGCCTGAACCCTGAAAGAGACGAAAATTGCCCCTTTTCAGACTTCAGGCCCTTGGGATTGTCCCGATCGCTTAGGACATATACTGGATGATAAAGTCGAAGTAGGGGGCTGCTGCCACGGCATCCTCTTGAGTCAAAAGACCTAAAGCGGCCTCTTTGAGACAACGAATCGCCTCCACCATGCCGGGGACGGGAACATTAAGAGAGTTATACATCTCTTTGACCCCGATCAGACCGGTTTGTTCGATCGGTCCCTTATCTCCGGCTAATACCCCATAGGTAACTAGACGCAGATACCAACCATAATCGCGCAAGCATTGATTATATTGACGCTGACCGTAGGCATTACCCCCCGGCGCTCTATAATCGGGACGTTTCTTGAACAGTTGTTTTTGAGCCTGATCGACGATTTTTTTCTCATTGTCAGCGAGAGTTTCGGCAATGCGAATTCTCTGCTCACCGGTTTTTAAAAATTGCCCGATACCCTGTAGTTCACCACTACTAGGATAACGAAGTTCGTCGTCGGCTTTGAGGATGACTTGGCTAACTACGCTCATAATATCAAGGTAAATTCTGATAACATTCTGTAGTTTATCTCAGGTCGGGGTCTGGAAGTCGAGTCATCGCTGCTGGTTGGGCAATTCCTAAAAATTGTAATATTTCGTTATGAGTTTCCCCAACAGCCCGGTTACTCTCTAGAATGAATGTATTAGTGGTCAGCAGTGAGGAGATTGCAATTGAGATGTCACCGCACACTGATTAACTTGAACCCGATAACTGGTAATTAATATGGAATTTTTAGCACCCTTCCTGTTGATAGCGGGCATTCTGGGATTAAATGGCTTTAAAATCGATCGAGAATACCAGCGTGGTGTTATCTTTCGCCTAGGGCGTTATCAAGACACCAAAGGCCCCGGACTGTACTGGATCATTCCCCTAGTTGACCAAAAAATGCAGCTGGATATTCGCACCAAAACCGTCGATATCGCCCCGCAAGAAACTGTCACCGCCGATAATGTCACAATTAAGGTTAATGCGGTTCTCTACTATCGCATTATCGACCCCAACAAAGCGATTAATAAAGTCGAATCCTATTCTGCGGCCGTTTACCAAGCGGCCATGACCACTTTAAGAAATGTAGTTGGTCAAAATCGTCTCGATGATGTCTTGCAAAAACGAGACAAAATTAATCAAGCAGTCCAACAAATTGTCGATGAAATTAGCGAACCTTGGGGCATTGATATCGAACGGGTGGAGATGAAAGATGTGGAAATTCCCACCGCTATGCAGCGAGCTATGGCCAAGGAAGCGGAAGCATTGCGAGAAAAACGCTCCCGTTTGATTAAAGCTGCCGCAGAACAGGAAGCTTCGCTAAAATTAGCGGAAGCTTCCCGATTAATCATGGAAAATCCCGCCGCTTTGGAATTACGCCGCCTACAAATGTTAACGGAAATTGGAGCGGAAAATAACACCAGTACCATCATTATGATCCCCTCCGATATCTTAAATCTTGCTCAAAAATTAGCCGAAAAACCATCACAAAATATTGTCAATAGCCAAAAGGGTTAATTTTCTCCGGTGTGTTAGACAAACCTAACGGCTGCATCTCATTTTTGTCAATCTACCAAGTTGGGATTTTTAATGGGAAACTCTCTGCTAAAATCGGGCGTTACTTCTGATTTTATCACTCAACCCAAGCTTTTGGGGGGTTCTACCCCCCAAACCCCGGAGCGCATTAGTTTTTCGGTGGGATGCTTACAGGCAGCTGCTGATATATCTGTAATAATCTAAGAGTCACTGATAATTGCTGATTGTCGGTATTTCTGCAAGTGTGAGATGCACCCAACCTAACACACCTAAAATTGTTAATTAACGCATGGTGACGAATTCCTCGGCGGCACTGGGGTGAATGCCGACAGTGGCATCAAAATCGGCTTTTGTCGCCCCCATTTTTACGGCAATGGCTACTCCTTGAATAATTTCGGCGGCGTGATCTCCTACCATGTGCGCGCCAAGAATTTTACCACTCTCCTGATGGACAACTAATTTCATCAAAGTTTTGTCCTCTCGGGCCGGTAAAACATTGTAACCAGGGCGGAATTTAGATCGATAAACTTTAATCCCCGTCTCACCATATAGGTTTTTTGCTTGCAATTCTGTTAATCCCACCGTCGCCGCTTCAGGAGTAGAAAATACTGCCGAAGGAACATTTTCATAACTCATTAACCGGGGTTTATTACCGAAGACTGTATCGGCAAAGGCGCGCCCCTCATTAATGGCCACGGGAGTTAAATTAATTTTATCGGTACAATCGCCCACGGCATAGATATTGTCTTCGCTGGTTTGGCTATACTCGTTGACAACAATTGCCCCATTTTTTACCTCGACATTGACATTCTCTAAGCCCAATTTTTCCAGCTTAGGAATTCTTCCAGTAGCGGCTAAACCTAGGGCATCAACAAATAAAATTTCTGAGGTTTCTTGACCCTGAATATGTACTTTTAACCCCTCGGCAGTTTTCTCGATCGAAGTGGGGAAAGTTTCGGGCATAATTTTAATTCCCTGACGGATCATTTCCGCTTGAATCTCATCGCGGATATCCTCATCAAACCCTCTTAAAATCTTGTCTTTACGGATTAACTGCACCACTTCTGTCCCTAATCCGTGCATAATACCAGCAAATTCTACCCCAATATATCCCGCCCCTAAAACTATAATTCTTTTTGGTTGTTCTGGCAGTTGAAACATGGCATCAGAAACTACTGTATGTTCAATCCCCGGAATATCAGGTTTAACGGGATGTCCCCCCACGGCAATTAAAATTTTATCGGCAGTAATTTTCTCGTCTCCTACCTCTAGGGTATGGGTATCAATAAACTTGGCATAATTAGGAAAAATCGTCACTTGAGAATTATCGAGCATCTTTTGATAAATGCCATTCAAACGTATAGTTTCCTGATTAACCGCACTAATTAATTTTTGCCAATTTAACTGACTCTCTACCGGACTCCACCCGTAACCTTCCGCATCCTTAAATAGTTGCGGAAAACGACTAGAATAAACCATTAATTTTTTGGGAATACAACCGCGATTAACACAGGTTCCTCCCAAACGATCGTATTCTGCTAATCCCACTTTTGCCCCGTATTCGGCTGCCCGTCTAGCGGTGGCAATACCACCAGAACCACCACCAATCACCAATAAATCAAAATCATAACTCATAAAAACATCCTCGCAAATGAATAGAAATTTAACGGAATCAAGAAACTTTTTGGGCAAAAAGGGGAGCGAATATCTCGGATCAATCCCTAACTGAATCTATCGAGTAACTAGGACAATATAGTCACTAATGCTGCTAAATTAGAGTCAATTTACCTACGGCCAAGATTTAATTCTATGCTAACACGCCGCTCGAAATTATCTTTTCTCTTGGGGACTTGTTCCCTATTTCTCTGGGTAAACCATCCCTTCACCCTCGCAACCCCCATCAGTCCAGACAATCCCCCCCCTTCCGAGTTTATCTGTCCCGCAGACTTAGCCACCAGGATCGATCGCATTTTGGCCCGACCCGATTATCAAGGCGCTTATTGGGGAATTTTAGTAAAATACCTCAATTCTGACCAAAATATCTATAGTATCCACGAAAATAACTTTTTTACTCCCGCTTCTACCGCAAAATTATTAACCACTGCCGCCGCTTTTAGCAAATTTAACCGCGATTATCGTCTGAAAACCCCCATTTTAGCCCAAGGCAATCCCCCCGATTTAGAAACTTTAACCTTAGTCGGGAGGGGAGATGCCACCATAACCACAGAAAAGTTAGAAAAATTAGCAGAAAAGTTAAAAGCACAGGGAATTAACTCAATTTCTCGCTTAATTGTCGTTGCTAGTCCTTTTCTTGTCTCCGATAGTCAAAAAACCTGGGAATGGGAAGATGTCTTTTTTGACTATGCTGTACCCGCTTCTAGCTTGGTTTTAAACGAAAATTCCGTCACTTTAAAGCTTTTACCGCGACAATTGGGGCAAAGCTTAGATTTACAATGGTCTGATCCCATTGCCGCTAAACAATGGCTAATTGAGAATCAAACCAGCGCCGCAGCGCAAGGAAGCCCGAATACTCTGGCAATTAAGGGCAATTTAGCCAATAATCGCCTGATTATCACTGGTTCTCTGGCGATAGATAGTCAAGATGATTTTAATTTAGCTATTCCCCAACCCTCGGAATATTTCCTGGCTCGCTGGCGTAATATCCTTGAAAAAGCGGGAATTACCGTTAAAAACGCAGAAATTAGTTCACAGATTCTCGGCGATGAAATCACCAATTTAGCATCAGAACCCTTAGCATATTTGGTGGAAAAAGTCAATAAAAATAGCGATAATTTACTAGCCGAAACCCTACTACAAATGCTCGGCGGTGTGACGGGATTGCAAGAAACTTTAACAAAACTGGGAATTAACAGCGATAGTTATAAAATCGGCGACGGTTCGGGGCTATCACGACAAAACCTAATTAAACCCAAGACTTTAGGTCAAATTTTACAAATAATGGCAGAAAACCCTGATTATCGTCGTTCTTTAGCCATTGGCGGCATTGATGGCACTTTAACCAATAGATTTCGCCAGACTCCCCTAGAAGGACGATTACAGGCAAAAACCGGGACTTTAACCGGAGTTATCGCCCTCGCGGGTTATCTAGCAACCGCCGACAATCAACCCCTAATCTTTAGCATAACCGTAAATAACAGCGATCAACCCGCCACCACCCTCAGAAACGGCATTGATGAGGTGATTTTGCTCCTAGGACAGTTAAAACGCTGTTAATCTTCAGGAGACTCCGAGACAGGAGACAAAAGGCAAAAGGTAGGAGGCAGCTTTGTTCTCCCCAACACCCCAACACCCAACTAATTCGATCGATCGAGTCAATTAATCACAGAAGACTGTATACTTTTGTAAAAATTGCTTCTAGCTGACCTGTAGATTAATCGACGGAGTTATTGATATATGTATATAGTTCAGATTGCCTCTGAGTGCGCTCCAGTGATTAAAGCTGGGGGATTGGGGGATGTGGTATATGGATTGAGTCGAGAATTAGAAATTCGCGGTCATTGCGTGGAGCTAATCCTACCCATGTATGATTGTATGCGCTACGACCAAATTTGGGGCTTACACGAGGCTTATCGCGACCTGTGGGTACCTTGGTACGGTGGGGCAATTCACTGTAACGTTTTTTGTGGTTGGGTACACGGGCGCTTGTGTTTCTTTATTCAACCCAATTCGGGCGATAATTTCTTTAATCGCGGTACTTACTACGGTTGTAAGGACGATAATATGCGTTTTGCCTTCTTCTGCAAAGCCGCTTTAGAATTTTTGCTCAGAAGTAATAAACGTCCCGATATAATTCATTGTCACGACTGGCAAACCGGTTTAATTCCGCCCTTACTTTTTGAAATTTATAAATATCATGGTATGGGCAATCAGCGCGTTCTCTACACCATCCATAACTTTAAACATCAAGGATTTGCTGGTGCGGAAATTCTCTGGGCAACAGGATTAAATAACGATACTTACTACTTTAGCTATGCCCGAATGCGCGATAACTTCAATCCTTTTGTGATTAATTTTATGAAAGGTGGTATCGTCTTTTCCAACTATTTCAATACCGTCTCACCCCACCATGCTTGGGAAGCACACCACACCGATGTTAGTTACGGTTTAGGTCATACAATTCACCTGCATCAACAGAAATTTACCGGCATTCTCAACGGTTTAGATTACAATATCTGGAACCCAGAGGTGGATAAATTTATTGCTGCACCCTACGGTGTTGATAGCTTCTCCGAGAAGGCACGCAATAAGAAGGCACTGCGAGAAAGACTCTGGTTAAGAGATGCACCAGAAAAACCCTTAATTTGCTATGTCGGTCGTTTAGATGACCAAAAAGGCGTACATTTAGTTCACCATGCCATGTATTATGCCTTAGCTCGCGGGGCGCAATTTGTCCTCTTAGGTTCCGCCACCGAATCGTTAATTAATAACTGGTTCTGGCACGAGAAAAATCACCTAAATAATAACCCTGATGTTCATATTGAATTGGGCTTTAATGAGGAATTATCTCACCTCATTTATGCGGGGGCCGATATGATTGTGGTTCCCAGTAATTTTGAACCCTGCGGACTGACACAAGTAATCAGCTTAAAATACGGAACCGTTCCCATCGTCCGGGGAGTTGGTGGTTTAGTTAATACGGTTTTTGATCGCGATTATGATACCTATCACAAACCCGAAGAACGCAATGGTTTTGTCTTTTTTGATCCCGATAATAATGCCCTCGAATCAGCCATGTCCCGGGCATTAGAATTGTGGTACACTCAACCGGAAGAATTCCAAAAATTAGCGATTCAAGGCATGGAATGCGATTACTCTTGGAATCGTCCCGGCGAAGAATACGTTGCCCTTTATGAAATGATTCGCCACAAATAAGCTGTCTTGTCTCTAGCAATTCCCTGGGGTTGTCAACAGAAATTCGAGCAATAGATTTGTTGAAATTACTGGGGGAATTGCTTTAGTTTTAACCGACTCTTAGGGTGCATCTCATTTTTGTAAATCTACTAATTTGGGATTTTTAAGGAGAAAGTTTCTCCTTAAATTGGGCGTTACTTTCGGTTTTATCACTCAATCCCAGCTTTTGGGGGGTTCTACCCCCCAAACCCCTAGGGCTGTTTCATTCTCCCATCAGAATATCAAAAGTAAAACCGATCACTGTCAGGTAAAATGAGAAGTGACCGGCAATTTTTAAAATATATGTTGAGCTTAATAGAAAAACTGAAACAAGTCAAGGACTTTCGGAAAGATAAAGGAAAAAGACACCCTTTATGGATAGTATTATTAGTAATAATACTGGG
>NZ_JADBRW010000335.1:0-11818 GCF_020247025.1 Microcystis sp. M109S1 | reverse complement strand
CCACGGTACGGTTCTGACTAAACGCTTCTTGTACTTGTTGCGCGCGACTTTTTACCCGGACAAGCTTTTCTGAACGGAACCCCCTAAGCCGAGTTTTCAAGGTGCTGTCCGCCCACTTGGTTTTCGAGACGGTCTTTTTAAGACTAACGTAAAGCCAACCTAGAACGGCGGGGTTTCCCACCCAAAATTTTCGATGATCATTTTTTTTGTAGGAGAACTTTAGTGGCAATTACTACCTCAGCTTCCCGTTTAGGGACAACCGCTTTTAGCGAGGTTGCTCCCGTGGAATTACGTCCCGATTGGTCTCGTGACGAGGCACAGGCGGTTATTCGCGCTGTCTATCGTCAGGTGCTAGGCAATGACTATATCATGCGTTCCGAGCGCCTTACCAGTGCCGAATCCTTACTCTGTAACGGTTCGATCACCGTGCGGGAATTCGTCCGCGCCGTGGCCAAATCGGAACTGTATAAGAACAAATTCTTCTACGGTAACTTCCAAACCCGCGTCATCGAACTTAATATCAAACATCTTTTAGGTCGCGCTCCCTACGATGAGTCGGAAGTGGTCTATCACCTCGATCTCTACGAAAACAAAGGATTCGAGGCCGATATCGACTCCTACATCGATTCCGCCGAATATACCGAAAACTTCGGTGATAGCATCGTTCCCTACTATCGCGGTTTTGCCAGCCAACCCGGTCAAAAAACCGTGGGATTTACCCGGATGTTCCAACTCTATCGCGGTTATGCCAACAGCGATCGCTCTCAGATTGCCGGCAAAACCTCCCGTTTAGCGGTGGAATTAGCCCAAAACGGTGCTTCGGCAGTAGTCGGTCCCTCCGGTGGCAGCGATGGTTGGGCCTATCGTCCCTCCGGTCAACGCAACACCCCCAGTAAAGCTCTTGGTGGTAGTGTGGCCTATGGTAATGTGGGTAAGCTCTATCGCGTGGAAATTGCCGCCATCAGCAAACCGGGTTATCCCAGTGTCCGTCGCAGTAGCAAAGCGGTTATCGTCCCCTTTGAACAGTTAAATAACACCCTGCAACAGATCAACCGTCTCGGTGGCAAAGTTGCCAGCATCACCCCCGCTAGTTTGAATTAATTTTCTAGCTGAAGATAGCTAAAAGTCTCCCGGGCAGCCGTCAGGTTCACCGGGAGACTTTTTTCTAGGGAACTGGCAGAAATTGACCCTCAGCAGATCGAGCAAACCTGTAGAATGAAAATAATTCCCTCGTTTTAATGCCTGTGACTGTCACTTCGATCGCTTTTGACTCTATCGATACTGCCTTAGCGGAAATCAAAGCCGGACGTGCCATTGTCGTAGTTGATGATGAGAATCGCGAGAATGAAGGAGATCTAATCTGTGCGGCCCAATTTGCCACCCCCGATCTGATTAACTTCATGGCAGTGCAAGCTCGCGGTTTAATCTGTCTGGCAATGACGGGAGAGCGTCTTGATGCTCTCGAATTACCTTTGATGGTGACAAAAAACACCGATAGCAATCAAACCGCTTTTACCGTTAGCATCGATGCCGCTCCCCATTTAGGGGTTAAAACTGGCATTTCGGCAGAAGATCGGGCGAAAACCGTGCAAGTTGCCATTAATCCGGTTACTCGTCCCGACGATCTCACCCGTCCCGGTCATGTCTTCCCGATTCGTGCTAAAGCCGGTGGGGTCTTAAAACGTGCCGGTCATACGGAGGCAGCCGTGGATCTAGCTCGGTTAGCCGGGTTGTATCCGGCGGGAGTTATCTGTGAGATCCAAAATCCCGATGGTTCCATGGCCCGTTTACCGCAACTATTTGAATACGCTCGTCAACATAATCTAAGGTTAATTAGCATTGCCGATCTGATCGGTTATCGCTTAAAACACGATCGCTTTGTCCATCGGGAAACGGTCTGTGATTTTCCCAGTCAATTCGGCACTTTTCAGCTTTATGCCTACCGAAATTTATTAGATCAAACCGAACACATCGCTATTGTGAAAGGCGATCCCGCTCTCTTTGGCGATCAACCTGTAATGGTACGAATGCACTCAGAATGTCTGACCGGGGATGCTTTGGGATCCTTGCGTTGCGATTGTCGCCAACAGTTACAAACTGCCCTAAAAATGATCGAAAAAAACGGTTTGGGGGTGGTGGTTTACCTGCGACAGGAAGGACGGGGAATTGGCTTAATTAATAAGCTAAAAGCCTATTCTTTACAGGATATAGGACTAGATACGGTGGAAGCCAACGAAAGGTTAGGATTTCCCGCCGATTTGCGCGATTACGGCATGGGAGCGCAAATGCTCAACGATTTGGGGGTGAGAAATATTCGTTTAATTACCAATAATCCCCGTAAAATTGCCGGATTAAAAGGCTATGGTTTGGAAATAGTCGAGCGAGTACCTTTGCTGATCGAGGCTAATGATTATAATTCCAATTATCTAGCCACAAAAGCGGAAAAGCTAGGACATCTATTCTTACAAACCTATCTAGTCACCATCGCTCTCAGTTGGGGGGAAAATCCGCCGTCAATTTCGCAAAGATATCATCAATTGGAGAAATTACGGCAGTTAAGTCGCGCTAATCAATTATCTCTCCAAGAAGAAACCCGACCGGTAGCCAATGCCCTTTTTGATCGCGCCCCTTTGATCATACATTTAGGTTTAGATATTCGTCAGGGTGTCAGCAGTAATTGGTATAAAAATCCTTCCCATCCTTATCTTCTGGTTATTGACAAGATATTAAATGACATTAAAGATTGGTCGGAAATTGAACGCTTAGAATTTTTAATTTCCGACGGAGACGATTCGATGACGGGATTACAAATGAAACTCGATCGTCAAAAAATGTCCGATGAAGATTTCTCACAATTACCACAATTAGCTACCCAAATTATCTACAGTTTTACTCGTGATTCAGCCAAAAATTAGTTTTTGATGACTGGAAAAGATTGTAACAGTTATAATTAAATAAAGCTAGTGTAACGGGGAAAAACCATGACCACTGTAGATATTGCCCCAGAAATCACCTGTCCCCCCACCGATTTATGGAGTGATGAACCACCCTTGGAAAGTGATCTACATCTGCAACAAATTACAATTCTGATCGGTTGTTTGGAAAGGTTATGGCAAGAAAGAAGTAATTACTATGCTTCGGGCAATCTTACCATCTACTATAACGAAGAACAACTAAAAAAACGTGATTTTTGTGGTCCTGATTTTTTTGTCGTCTTAGATACGGAAAAACATTCGCGTAAAAGTTGGGTAGTCTGGGGGGAAGGGGGTAAATATCCCAATGTGATCGTGGAAATTCTCTCCCCATCCACTGCTAATATCGATCGCAATAAAAAGAAAAATCTCTATCAAAATACCTTTCGGACTCCTAACTATTTCTGGTTTGATCCTGAAAGTTTAGAACTGCAAGGATTTAGATTAATTGCTGGACAATATCAAGCTATTGCTGCTAATGAAAACGGCTATTTATGGAGTGAACAATTAGAACTCTATTTAGGCATTTTTGAGAGGAAATTGCGTTACTTTACCCCCACGGGTGAATTAGTGCTAACTGCCGCAGAAGCAGAATTACAGGAACGACAAGCGAAGGAACAGGCTATCCTCGAAAAAGAACAAGCTATCTTGGAAAGGGAAAGATTAGCCCAAAAATTACGAGAATTGGGCATTGATCCTGAAACTATCTAATTGATCAATATCTCTAGGATAGGTAATTCCTATCCTAGAAACGGTCTTAATTTAACCTTATTTTTCCTGTCTTTCTAAGGCTAATTTTACTAACTTATCGACCAATTTATCAAACTCTAAACCGGTGGCTTTCCAGAGTTGGGGATACATACTAAAATTAGTAAACCCCGGCAGAGTATTAATTTCATTGAGAAACACTTCCCCAGTCTTTTCCACATAGAAAAAATCCACCCGCGACAATCCCGCAGCATCCACAGCTTTAAATGCTTCTACAGCCATTTCTCGCACTTGATTAGCAATTTTATCAGGAATATTAGCGGGAATAACCATACTCGATCGCCCGTCAGTATATTTAGTTTCATAGTCATAAAAATCACTATCAAAAGTAATTTCTCCCACCGAGGAAGCTTGGGGATTATCATTACCTAAAACCGCACATTCGATTTCTCTTGCGGTTACTCCTGCTTCAACAATAATCCGTCGATCATAACTAGCAGCACTATCTAAAGCAGCCTCTAATTCTTGCCGGTTGCGCGCTTTACTAATACCCACCGAAGAACCTAAATTAGCCGGTTTAATAAAACAGGGATAACCTATTTCCTCGGCGATTTGATCGCACAATTGCGGAAAAATACAGGGATTTGACCACACTTGCGAGCGGGTTACGGCCTTATACTTAACTTGGGGTAATCCAGCAGCTGCAAAAGCAGTTTTCATGGCAATTTTATCCATTCCTAGGCATGAACCCAGGACCCCACTACCCACAAAAGCAACCCGCATGAGAGTGAGTAATCCTTGCAAAGTGCCATCTTCTCCATTCGGTCCGTGGAGAATTGGAAACCAAACCTCGATTTCGCTCACTTCTGGGGGAAATTGCCAGATATTGACTTTTATATTACTCTCAATAGCTAGGGGTTGCCCAGAGGTTAAAATTTGTCTAGCAGTTGCTGCCGAATGCCAACAGCCATTTTTATCGATATAGAAGGGGATAACTGCGTATTTGTCAAGATTTTCGGGGTAATTAAAAGCTTGCAGGATCGATCGAGCCGAATTGATAGATACCTCGTGTTCTCCCGATCGACCACCAAACAACAATCCTACCTTGATCTTATCCATATTATCCTCTCTAGACCCAGCTATATCCTAAATTAGAGTTCAACTATCATATATACTATGGGCGGAGTTGACAATAGTTGCCAATGATTTAGATGCGGCTGTTCCTCGTCAGATCGGGGTTTCGGCAAAACCTCAAGATAAATTAATTATCGATTGTGATGAAATTTGGTCGTTCTTTCCCTAAAAAAATTGATAATCACTTTGGGACTTTTTGGTATTTTATCCATGAATACCACTACTATCGAATCACCCCCCGGAATTGAATGATTATTTGGCTAATTTTTCCAGTTTTTTCTTAGTTTTCTGAAGTTTTAAGGCTAAATTGCCCTGATGTTCGGGATAGTAAATATGCAAGAATTCGATAAAATCCTCGATTGTGCAAGGTTGATGAAATCCCCCTAAATTACCGTGAAATTCTTGGTGAATTTCTTCTTTAATAGTCACCAAATTCAGATCTAATGTCGCTAGATGGGGATATTTCTGGACAGAGTAAAGATGATGGACAGCGAGATTAAATTTTACATCTTTATCCGGTTTTTGCCCCGTCACCTGACAAGTGTTTTTATCTCTAGTTTTAGCTCGTTTTTTAGCCTTTTCAATCTCGATTTTTTGTTTGGTATCGTCATCCAGATGTTCCTGAATTTCTTTAAAGGCACGAGGAAACTCCATGGCAATCATTTTACACATTTCTTGGCGTGATTTATTCGTCAAAGTTTCACTCATGGATTTAGAAATCATCACTATTCCACTTTCGGAGAACCAAAACTCTCTTTTTTCATCTTCGTAAAAATCTACTCCTAATTCTAGAGGTTTATCAGTTCTTTGCTGAAGATGATTCACGGTTTTATTTAGCTTGGCTCCATTAGTTTCTAAAATTCGCCGTAAACTCTGTTTATGAATCATAGCCAGTCCTTGACAAACTTTAATTTCGCCAGAGTCAGTGAGTTCAGCAAAAATTAATTTTCGTGCCAAAGAGCGACGAATTTTTTGATCGTGCTTAGTAAAAAATTCTCTAAATCTGTATATAATTCCTCGCTTTTCATTCTTCTCGATATAGGAAGCAATTTTAAAAGCACCTTTAGGGGAAAAGTTACGAAGTTTCTTCTCCTTATTGACAAATTGATAATCGTCACCCTCAACTAAATCCCAATCATCATTAGGATCAGCATCAAAAAAGCTAACGATTTCATCCAATCTCTTATGAGAAATGGAAAGCCATTGAATTAGTTCAGCTTCTCTGATAGTAAAAATTTCTTTTTTGCGAGGCATAATTATTTTATCTCCGTGGTGATAGACTTATACATCACAGTCAAACGATCAAAGATGTGAGAGTTTCCTGTTTCTTGGTTATCGGGATGATAGATCTTAGAAAGACGATAATAGGCATTTTTAATGTCTTCCTTGCTGGCAGTGTTTGGATCAAGATCGAAAACACGATAGGGACGAAAGTATTTAAAAATATTGATACCGTTGATACAATCTTTCCCCTGTTCGTAATCTTCTTCGGGAAGAATACCGATATATTTCCTGTAGATAACCTCCCAACTTTCTCGCTGAGATAAATTGATATTATCAAAGGCTCTAGTAGCCATTTGAAACATACTCGATTTTTTTAATTCTGTGGTATTGCTAACCTCAAAATAGGCATAAACTGCCTGTTTAAGTTGCGTTAGAGTTAAAGGTTTAACTTTTGGGCCTGTGGTAGTGGTGGCTGTAGTTTTTGATTTAGTTAACGATGGTTTGGGCGACTTTTTACGGTGATTTTTGATGACAAAATCGGCAAAATCTTCGAGAATACGACTTTCGATCGAGTATTGCTCACAGATAAGACTAATCTGCTCTAAAATGAGCGAGTTAAGAGGATTAGTGGTCATAATTTCCCTAAGAAGCAGCAAAAAATATAGCCTTTCTTATCAAGATGAAGTGTAGGCTAATTTGGTATTAACGACCGAGGACTGACTCCCGAAAACTTCCTATCCTAAATCAATACCACTGCTGTGGCCACTTTTTCAAGTGGTTAATAATGAAAAAAGTGACTCGGGTAAAATCGGTTAACTAGAAATGACGGGAAACGATTTTTTCGATGGTTGCTTGGGTATCCTGCAGCAGTTTCTCGCGACTATCGCTAGTATTAGTCAGACTGGGAACGAGATTACGAGCTTGTAAAGCCATATGAAGCTGTAGTTGAGCTACATACTCGCGGATATCTTCACGGGTTTCCGATTGGTTAGGATGAAACATATAGAAACTGGAAAGGTCTGTCTAGCTGGTGGTGTCTTGTCGATAACTCCTATACAAGTTATCACGAGAGCTTAGGTTCCAGTCAAGGGTCGGCCGCAACTCTACACATTTCTCAACACAACTTATCTCTCTTTCATCAATCTAAGAGAGTTAAAATGAGAAGAAAAGCCTGAAACCGATACAGAGACTATGGTTAAGCCTAGACCCGCCCAACGGTCAAATCTGTAGATATTTACTGTGAATTGTCCAAAAACTTATTTGGAAAAGCAAGATGCTCCCTTTAAGCATCTCCACGTCAGCTTAGGGACTTCCCGTTGACAAAAAGCCATAACCTGTGCTGTAGGAGGGATTAAGAGAATTTACGATACCCCGTTACTGGGTACAAATCAGGGAAACCCCTAATAAATCTAACGCATGATTGTTGCAGTTGGGTCGGTCGAGTTATCTTAGAAAAACGATAACTTCCCTCTCTAATCGTACATTCTACTGTATTCAAGCAAATCGTCCCCAAGTCTTCTGTACAAAGTCCGAAAACTATGCACGGGAAAGTTATCTTGATTCCGTTTTTTTCTCTCTTTAGACTGAGCGGATTCACTGCGACTCGCTTTAATCACATTAAGCAATTAATCTTTCGTCTGGATAATCTTCACTCTCAAATTCCACTAAGTTTACCTGCTCAAATAATCCTAATTGAATCACTTCTACTTCCGCCAGTTTCCGAATTTGAGGCTTAGTTAGGGTTTGCGGCAAAAAGTTTTTCCTGGGAGCAGGGTGTGGGGTGTGGGGTGTAGGGTTTTACCGATTTTCAGGTGGTCAACTACCTAATTTTCAGGGAAAAAGTGCCTAAATTTCCCCCTGATCACTCCCAGTCCGGTACTTTTTGATTGACAAAAAGTCTAAAAGTCTTACCCAACAAGGTTTTTAGATTTATTCAGCAGACCCTACTTAATTTCTACGGGTTCTAAATTATCAGCAGGAGTAAAACCAAAGAGACGGGAATAGAAATAAAATTCTGCATCTAATGCTCGTTTTATCGATTCAGCTTGACGAAATCCGTGTTGTTCTCCCGCAAAGGGAACGTAAGCAACGGGTAAACCTTTCGCTTTTAAAGCTTCTACCATCATTTCCGCTTGATTGGGTGGAACCACTCGGTCTTCTAAACCTTGGAAAAAGATCACCGGACAGGATAACTGAGCGGTAAAATGAATAGGCGATCGCTGATAGTAAATTTCCTTTTCTTGAGGATAAAGTCCCACCAATTTATCTAAATATCTCGACTCGAATTTATGGGTATCGTTGGCTAAAACCTCTAAATCACTAACTCCGTAATAACTAGCTCCTGCTTTAAAAGTATCATGAAAAGTTAAGGCCGCTAAAGTTGTATAACCACCAGCGCTGCCTCCAGAAATTGCCAATCTTTCCCCATCGACTAATCCCTGATTAACCAAATATTTTGCCCCGTTGATGCAGTCTTCCACATCGACAATTCCCCAATTTCCCAGCAAACGCTGACGATATTGACGACCATAACCCGTACTACCGCCATAATTGACATCTAGATAGCCAAAGCCGCGACTGGTCCAGTATTGCACCCGCAGACTTAAACTAGAGGTCGCCGCAGCCGTCGGTCCACCGTGACTTTTGACTAAAAGGGGCGGTAATTCGCCATTGGGGGCGGTATAATCGGGGTTTTTGGGGGGATAATACCAAGCATAGGCAGTTAGTCCCTCACTGGTGGGAAAAGCGAGCATTTCCGGAATCGAGAAATAATCGCTAGAAACAGTTAAATTACTAGAAGATTTGAGAATTTCTCTAGTTCCTGTGGCTAAATCCCCTGAGATAACTGCTGTTACTTCCCTGAAAGAACCGCCAATAAAAACTATTTTGTTCTCCCTAACTTGTAGAGAAGAAATGTTAGTATCAGCAGTAATAATTTCTTGGAATTCTCGATTAAGAGTATCGATACTTCCTAAATACCAACGGCCATCTTTTGTATAGCTACAAATAATCTGGGATTCCCCAGCAAAGCCGTAGTTAGATAAACCAAAAACCCAATGAGGGTAGGCAAATTCAGCATCAATTGGTTCGATAACTGGTTCGATTTGTTCATCGTGTTTAAAGCAATAAAAGTTCCAGAAATTATTGCGATCGCTGGTAAAATATAACTGTTGATCGGCGGACCAGCGCGGTTCACACACCGACTCATTTTCACCACCAGCAATGACCCGAATATTACTCAAATAAAGATGATTAATATCGGCCACCCAAAGAAAAGAACTATCCCAGGGCATATTAGGATGATTCCAACTAATCCAAGCTAATCGAGAACCGTCGGCACTTAAGCGAGGAGAGGTATAAAAATCATCGCCTGATACTAAAGTTTCTATTTCTCCCGTATCTACATCGATGCTGACAATACTATTAACTGGTTCCCGATCTTTTTGGCTATGATCTTCACAAATACAGATTAAACGATTGCGAAATTCATCGAGAATTAAATCCGCATAACGACAGGAATTTTCTCGGGTCAGAGGTTGGGGTAAACTATCAGCAGTTTGGCGATAAATTCTTTGATCAGCAAAATTACAAAAATAGATAATTCCAGCAACAATTAGATAGGAACCTCCCCCGTATTCATGGACACGAGTTCGCACATTAAAAGGCACTGGAGTGATGTCTGTAGTTGTGCCGTCGGGGTTTAATTTAACTAAAACATTTCGCCCCTTTTCCTGTGGTCTGCCTTCTAACCAATAAATATCTTCTCCGTCTAGAGTTACACCGCCAAGACTAATCGATGCTGCCACAATTAGATCGGAGGTAATCGGTGATTTCCAGGAACCGTAAGCTGATATTTGATTAGACATTTTCTACTACAGCAGTGATCTTAATGGTGAGGTACGAGGTTTTCATTTTCGGGAGTCGGTCGTCTTATCTTGATAAATTCAGGAAATTCCGAGTAAACAGGACAAAATAGGGATTGCTAGTGAGCATCCCTACCTGACTCTATGTTTTTCTGCAATCGGAGCGGCGGGATTCGAACCCACGACCCCTACTACCCCAAAGTAGTGCGCTACCAAGCTGCGCTACGCCCCGATATTGAACCTTAACCATCATAGCGATAATCGCGACATTTTGCAAGCTTTTTTTTCTTCCTTTCTCCCCCATCCCCGGAATTAGCGGCCAGCTATCTAGCTAATTGGGGAATACGTCCTTTTAATCCCGTCATTAATTGCAGGGCAAACAATTTCAACGGGGGGAAACCACGCATAATTGCCAATCCTAGACGACGGATGACAACGATGGGCGGCCAGTTATTGGAGAACAGGCGATCAAGAAAATCCGTGAAGCCTAAAATCGCTAAATTCTCCGATCTACGCCATTTTTCGTAGGATTTTAGGGTAGAAAGCGCTCCGATATCCCCTTGCTTTTCCACTGCTTCCTTTAATACCTGCGCTAAAGCGGCCGCGTCGCGAATGCCTAAATTTAAACCTTGACCACCGACGGGATGACAACAGTGAGCGGCATCACCAATTAAAGCCAGTCGGGGTTTAACATAAGTATCACTCTGCATTAACTGTACGGGAAAGAGAGCGCGGGGGCTAACTAATTCTAGTTTTCCCAGTAATCCCCCCGTATATGCTTCTAATTTCTTGATAAATTCCGCTTCGGGCATTTCTTGCAGTTTTTTCGCTTCCCCATGGGGATTTGTCCAAACGATCTGACAGCGATTACCCCGGAGCGGTAAAATGCCCATCGGACCTGTGGGCCAAAATCTTTCAAAGGCGGTATCGTTGCGATCGAGTTGATGTTTAATGGTGAAAGCGACACAGGATTGCCAATATTTCCAACCTTTGGTTTTAATTTGCGCTCCTTGCCGGATAGCGGATTTGGCTCCATCGGCCCCGATAACTAATTTTGTGGTGATTTTTCGGGTTTGACCGGCTTCTTCCAGGGTGACAGTGGCTTTTTCTGCTCCGTACTCCACTTCTAACACTTTGGCAGGGGATAACCAGTCAATGCGATCGCAATCTTGGCTGGCATTGTGCAGGGCGGTTAGAATCACTTGATGTTCGCCCACATAGCCCAAATAATCGGTTTTTAGCTCATCGACCACAAAGGGGACAAAAATCGGGTAATCGGCATCAGAAAGGCGAATATGACTAAATTTACCGATACTGGGCGAGATTTTATCCCAGATACCCAAGCCTGTAAAAATCCGGCTCGACATCAACGAGAGGGCATAAGCTTGACGACGGCCGGCAGCCACCTCTAGGGGGCGTTCCTCGATCATAGCGATATTTAATCCTGTATTTTTTAAGGCCACCGCTAGGGTGGTTCCGACTATGCCGCCCCCGACAATGATTAAATCGTAGCTGTCCCGTCCTAACATATAAATATTTTTCTCAAAGATAATCAGTGACTACACTGATCTATTCTGACACGATTTTCGGGGTTGCTGTCGGGTTTGATGGTCTTCACCCCACCTAGCCATTGATAGACTTGAAAGGGTTTTGTCCGTTGCCGAGAGTTTCGGGTTATCGCTCTTCCTGGACTTCTGGAAGGGCGTTGACATCCTCGCCGCCGTAAAACGGACGGCGATTCCTCACCACGCCACTTTTTTAGGGTGGTCGCTGAACGGGGTTGACGCTTCACCGAAAAACGCTTAATTGCTTAAGTCTGACACTTTCTCCACGTCCATTTTGAGTGTCCGAATGCCCTCCGGCCACTTTGAACAAGTCGAAAAAATCTCATGTTCCACCTTATTTCCTAGAAAGTTT
>NZ_JADBRW010000334.1:0-5873 GCF_020247025.1 Microcystis sp. M109S1 | reverse complement strand
ATGGGAGTTTAAATCATCAACAAATTTCAACTCTTTCCTTAATGCTGTGTTGTACCGAAATAACTCTGTTTTGCCAACACCCCGATTATCCATCCAATAACGCAGAACTTTATTACGAACAAATTGGGTTGTCCGTATTGCTTCATTAATGGCTTCTATCTGATTAGGTTTTGGCTTAACTTTGTATTCTAGTACAAACATTTTGACACTGCTCGACTGAGTATCAATATTTTAGCACAAAATTCCTTAAGTTGACTATACATATTTAAGGTGGAGGGCGGGGCTTGTACCCAAATTTTCGGTCATGATTTGCTAACTTATAGTCCTTGGCTCGGCTATTTCCGAGTATTCAGTAACAATAGATACAGAAAAAATCCTGATATCTTCTCCTTACTAAAAATATGGATTTAATTTTATGTCATCAAACGGCGGATTTTGACGCTTTGGGGGCAGCGGTGGGTTTATCGTTGCTGAAAGCGGGTAGTCGCATTGTGTTAACGGGGGGAGCGCACCCGACGGTGAGGGAATTTTTGGCCCTGCATCGGGATGAATTCGCTTTAATTGAACTGCGTAGTGTCAATCCGGCCTGTATTCGCTCTTTAATTATCGTTGATAATCAGTGGCGGGAGCGTCTGGGAAAAGCTTCCCAGTGGCTCGATTTAGGGCATTTACAGGCGATCGAATTGTATGATCATCATTTGGATAGTCAAAGCGATATTCATGCCTCTAGCGTCCATTTAGAAGCAGTGGGAGCCACCACAACTTTAATTGTCGAAGCTTTACAAAAAGCCCACATTAAACCAAACTCGATGGCAGCGACGGTAATGGCACTCGGTATTCACGTTGACACGGGTTCCCTGACTTTTGCCGGTAGTACCCCCAGGGATGCCTATGCTTTGGCTTGGTTAATGACCTGTGCTGCTAACATTAAAACGATCGCCCAATACTGTCAACCGAGTTTTTCCCCGCGCTTACAGGAGTTATTTAGCCTTGCTTGGGAAAATCTAGAGATTAAAACGATCCATGACCGTAAAATCGCCCACGTTCTCCTCCATACTGCCGATTTTATCCCCGGTTTGTCTAGTGTGGCCGAGCGCCTACTGGAATTATCCGATAGTGATGCGCTACTTTTCGGCCATAGTTATAGTAAAGACGAGGAAGATAAGTCCCGACAGCGTTTAACCGTGATCGGTCGCTCTAGGATCGATGGGGTGAATCTATATCGGCTTTTTTCCCCCTATAACGGCGGTGGTCATGCTCAGGCCGCTTCGGTGAGTTTTCGCGATGTTCAGCCAGTTCAACAGTTAAACCAACTGCTGGGGGACTTAATTGCCCAAATTCCACCTTCTCCTACTGCTAGGGACTTAATGTCTTCTCCGGTGCGAACAATTCGTCCCGATACTTCCATATCTCAAGCCGAGCGCATCCTTTTCCGTTACGGCCATTCGGGGTTATCGGTGGTAGATGAGCAGGATCGCTTAGTTGGGGTGATTTCTCGTCGTGACCTCGATTTAGCTCTCCATCACGGCTTTTCTCGCTCTCCTGTGAAGGGATACATGACTTGTAATCCGAAAACTATTACCCCCGACACTTCCCTTCAGGAAATCGAGTCGCTGATGGTAACGTACGATTTGGGGCGTTTACCTGTACTAGAAAACGGGCAGTTAGTCGGTATCGTCACTCGTACAGATGTATTAAGACAGATTCATCAAAATGAGCGGGTGCGTTTTGAAGGGTTTGCTTTGGTTTCCTGTCTTTTACCGGCGATTAAAGAGCGTTTAGAGCCGATTTTATGGTCATTCCTGCAAGCTGCCGCCACTGCCGCTCAAAAACGCGGTTGGCATCTCTATCTGGTTGGGGGTGCGGTGCGCGATTTATTGTTAGCGGCAGAAAGGGATACTTTATTGTTACAGGATATCGATTTAGTGGTGGATGGCTGCCATCGCGCCGCCGATGTGGGTGCGGGGGTAGAGTTGGCTAATTGTTTACAGGAAATTTATCCGGGGGCCCGGTTATCGATTCACGGGGAATTTCAGACGGCGGCTTTGTTATGGCACAAAGATGAGCGTTTTGGCTCGTTATGGGTGGATATCGCCACGGCACGCACGGAATTCTATCCCTATCCTGCCAGCAATCCCCAAGTGGAGGCTAGTTCGATTCGACAGGATTTGTATAGAAGGGATTTTACGATTAATGCTCTGGCAATTCGCCTAACTTCGCCGAAAGAGGGGGAATTACTCGACTTTTTTGGCGGTATGTTGGATTTACGCGCCCAACAAATCCGGGTTTTACACGCTAATAGTTTTATCGAGGATCCGACGCGCATCTATCGAGCGGTGCGTTTTGCCACTCGGTTAGGATTTGTTATTGAACCCTTGACAGAAGGCTACATTAGGTATGCGATCGAAAGTGGAGTTTATGATCGCTCACGGCAACAAAATCAGAATGCACCCGCTTTACAGTCCCGTTTAAAAGCGGAGTTGAATTATATTTTAGAGGCGGATTACTGGGAAAGTGCCTTAGAAAAGTTGGCCGATTTGGGGGCTTTGCACTGTTTACACGGGGATTTAAGTTTAAATCGGGCTTTATGGCGACAATTGCGCTGTCTCAGTCCTTGGTTAGATTGTTTAAGTCTGGAATTGCCGGTGAATGCTTGGTTAATGCGGTTGGAATTATTAATCGCTTCTCTGGCTATGGAGGAAAGAATAGCGATCGCTAATAATTTACAATTGCCCAAAGATACTGTGGAGCGTTTACAAAAACTAGAAGTTATGGAAAGAGAGATTAGCAATAATTTTGCTTATGATCGACCCGTTAGTCAAATTGTCAGCTTTTTCAACGGTTATAAGGTTCCTAGTTTGTTACTGGTGGCGGTGAGGAGTGAGACTAGGATGCGGGCTTTAATCTGGCAATATTTAACTAAATGGTCGCAGATCGAGGCTCCTATCGACGGCAATGACCTAAAAGCTTTGGGTTATCAACCAGGCCCCCAGTTTAAATCGTTACTTGCGGCAGTGTTGGGGGCGACTTTAGATGGAATAGTCAGCAATAAAAGCGAGGCTATGGCTTTTATTGCTAGATTAACTAAGTCAGCAGATTAGGTATCGGCTGCCCCTTCATTTTCCGAAGATTGTCTTTGATCGCTGGAATAACCGCCTCTACCTCCTCTGGTGGTGGTACGATTAGAGGCAGCCCGGAATTGACGAGCGTAGGCGCGGTTGCGTTCAGCTTTTTCTTTTTTCAAATTACGACGTTTAGCCACAAGAATCTCCTTGGGATAATAGATAGACAAGCGGGGAAACGAGCGCTCGCCTCCCCTATTGACATTGACACTCTCCACCCTAAAAGTGCGGAGATTCTTGGGCTGAATCCTGCCTCCACTAGCAACGCTAATTTTGGTCTTACAGTTTCATGTCTAGTCCGACTACACCCTATAAGGCAAGCACTCTTATGGACTACTCCCCAAGCGTAAATTTCTGTGTGTCCCACAGTATTTAATTGTTTTGCGTTCTTACAGTTTGGACTTAATTGAACACCATTGACTGTTAGAAATTTTGAGATCACGGAGTAGGACGTTTAACCTATTTCCTCACGTTCTCACGCTCGGAACCACCCACAAACATCCTACCACAAAGCCGTCCTAAAAGGACGGGGTTTTCAGCCCAAATTTCCGATAACCTAGAATGGTTACGATTGGGGATTAGTAGCGACGATCTTGGCTGCGATCACCGCCAGAAAAGGAAGATTTGGGTTCTCTTTCGCGAGCTTGATTGACTTTTAATTCTCGTCCCATCCATTGAGCGCCGTCAAGAGCGGCAATAGCCTTCGCTTCTTGCTCTGGGGTTTCCATTTCCACGAAAGCGAACCCGCGTTTTCTTTTCGTTTCCCGATCCATGGGGAGGTGAACGCGCTTGATTTTACCATATTCGGTAAAAACTTCCGCTACATCCTCTTGGTCAACCTCGAAAGGGAGATTACCAACATAAATTGACATAAAACCTATCCTTGCACAGATAAAAACAACAGATTTGTAGAGAACCAAGATTTCGGGAACTAGCTGAACCAATACTAAACAGAAATGCTTTGACCATTAATACTGACAACGAGCCGCAGTGCCGACTTTTATTCTCGATCTCCATCCTAGCACATAGCTATTAGCTTTGATTGATTCTGCCTCTCTCGCCACGGGAGCAGATAAACTAGACTAGAATGCTGCCCCATAAAATGCCCTAATTATGAGTTTATCCCCCCATCCGATCGAAACTGCCCTAAAAACCCTGGCAGCGAAAGCGGAAAATTCCATCGAACAAACAACAAACCTAGAAGACTTAGAACAGCTAAGGGTGAATTATCTCGGTAAGAAAGGAGAATTATCGCAGATTTTACGGGAAATGGGCAAATTAACCCCCGAAGAGAGACCGCGCCTCGGTGCGATCGCTAATCAGGTAAAAGAATTAGTGCAATCGTTGCTGGAATCTCAGCGAGAAAGTCTAAATAATGCCCAAATTCAAGCGAAATTAGCGGCGGAAACCCTCGATGTCACCCTACCTGCTCTTAGCCGTCCTTTAGGGCGAATTCACCCCTTAAATAGCACAGTTGATCGCATGATCGATATTTTCGTCGGTCTGGGTTACAGCATTGCCACTGGGCCGCAGGTAGAAAGCGATTATTATAATTTTGAGGCTTTAAATATCCCTGCTGACCATCCGGCCCGGGATATGCAGGATACTTTTTTCTTGAGTGATGGTCGTTTATTGCGGACCCATACCTCCCCGGTGCAGATTCGCTACATGGAAAGTCACGAACCCCCGATTCGGATTGTGGCCCCGGGCCGCGTTTATCGTCGCGATACCGTTGATGCTACCCATTCCGCGGTTTTCCATCAAGTGGAATTATTAGCGGTGGACCGGGGATTAACTTTTACGGATTTGAAAGGAACAATTAAAGAATTTCTTAAGCAAATGTTTGGGGCCGATTTACCGGTTAAATTCCGCGCTTCCTACTTCCCTTTTACCGAACCCTCGGCCGAGGTAGATGTGCAGTGGAAAGGCAAATGGTTGGAGGTGATGGGCTGTGGTATGGTGGATCCCAATGTCTTAAAAGCAGTCGGTTATGACCCCCAAATCTATACGGGTTTTGCTGCTGGTTTTGGCGTGGAAAGATTTGCTATGGTATTACATGAGATAGACGATATTCGCCGTTGTTATAATAGCGATATCCGCTTTCTCCGCCAATTTTAGGGGGATAAACCCGATGGTCATGAGTGAAGATTTAACCAAAAAAAGACTCCTATCCGTGGCTTGTCATGCCTCGATCTTTTTGAGTGCTACGCTGGTATCGGTGGGGATTCCTTTAGCTATTTATTTCATTTCTGATGATGGAACGGTGAAGGAAAACGCCAAAGAAGCTTTAAACTTTCACCTGAATATGTGGTTATACTACCTAATTGCCGGGATTCTAATTTGGGTTTTAATCGGTTATTTGCTCTTAGCGATTCTTGGTGTGGTGAACATTGTTCTCCCCATTCTTGCTATCCTGCAAGTCTGGAAAGATGCTTATAAGGTTTTCCGTTATCCTTTTATTTTCCGGGTTCTGTAATTAATTATCGGGGTTGAACAGGTTTCAACCCTGGGTGCATCTCATTTTTGTAAATCTGTTGAGTTGGGATTTTTAAATGTAAACTATCTTCTAAAATTGGTAATTACTTCCGATTTTATCACTCAATCCAAGCCTTTGGGGGGTTCTACCCCCCAAACCCCTAGGGTTGATTCATTTAAATTAAGTACAGCGGATTTTGAGTCAATAAATTTGACTGAAGATTCTCAAGTTTATCTTTCTCTAACCAAAAGAGTTAGTCACAATAACTAATCTTT
>NZ_JADBRW010000333.1:0-10721 GCF_020247025.1 Microcystis sp. M109S1 | reverse complement strand
TTGTTCGGGTGTGGGGTAAAATCGAAACGAGTAGGCTTTTTCCATGTCTCACATTTTAGCATATATTTGGTAAATGCGCTAGTATTTAACGGTAAAGCCGTCGTAGAACGACGGGGTTTCAGACCCAAAATTTTCGATGACAACTTTTACGGTTACAGTTCCCGCTACCACTGCTAATATTGGGCCCGGCTTCGATTGTCTCGGAGCGGCCTTAACCCTATATAATCAGTTTACTTTTACCCTGCTGCCAGCAACGACAGCTAACCCTGTCAGCATTAGTGTCAAGGGAACTGAATCAGCTAAAGTTAGCCAAGGTACTGATAATTTAATCTACACTTCTTTTTTGCAAGTTTATCAAAAAATAGGACAGAATCCGCCCCCCATAGCCATCGAGATCGGTTTAGGGGTTCCTCTGGCTAGAGGTTTAGGTAGTTCTGCCACTGCTATTATCGGTGGGTTAGTGGCTGCCAATCAATGTGCGGGAAATCCTTTATCTATGGGGGAAATCGAAGCATTAGCGATCGCCTTGGAGGGACATCCGGATAATGTGGTGCCGGCTTTGCGGGGCAACTGTCAGCTATCGGCAGGAAATAGCACAGATTGGGCTATTTGTCAAGTATTTTGGCAAAAAAATCTCATTCCCGTCCTAGCGATTCCCGATTTTGAACTGGCTACGGAAAAAGCTAGGGCTGTTTTACCCGAAAAAATTAGCCGTCAGGAGGCAATTTTCAATATTTCCCGCTTGGGTTTATTATTGCGGGGATTGGAGACGGGTAACGGCGATTGGCTGAGAATTGCCCTAGAGGATAAACTGCATCAACCCTATCGCCAATCTTTAATACCGGGTTACGAAAAGGTCAAAAAAGCCGCCATTAACGCGGGTGCTTACGGGATGGTAATTAGTGGCGCAGGTCCCACCCTATTAGCTTTAACTAACCCCGACAATGCCCAAAAAACAGCAACAGAGATGAAAAATGCTTGGCAGCAAGTGGGGATTAACTCTGAGGTGAAAATTTTAGCTTTAGATACCCTAGGGGCCCAAGTAAACTGTTAAGCCTCCAATTTACCGGTTATACAGATTTCAAAAAAACAGGATTTAACTCTCAATATGTTGACTATATAGACCACAGGATGTACACTATGAGTAACATCAGTTTGTAATTGAAGTAATGGATTTTCTTGAAATCAATACTATTCATCAGGGACGAGCAGAAATATTGATGAAGCAGATTGCGCCTGAGTCAATAGATCTGAGCTTCTGGTCACCACCATATTTTGTAGGAAAAGAATACGAGAAAGAAGAAACATATCAATCTTGGCAGGCAATGCTTCGCCAAGTAATCAATCATCACTTTACCGTTTTGAAGCCCGGTGGATTTCTCGTAATCAATGTTGGAGATATTCGTTGTTTTAAAGATGAAAAAATTCCTAAATTTCAAGCGATGAACATTTGCATGCAAAAATCAAAAGTTACCAAAGAAATGGTACTGGAAGCAAAAGAAAAATTTCCCGAATTTAATCGTTATCAATTGGCTGATTACTTGGGTTGTAGTGAGCAAACAATTGATAGGAGACTTAACGGCAATAACATTAGAGGTGGAAAATACGAGTCCCAAACAAGAATGCATCTTATTGGAGGATTTCTTCAAAGCTATGGACAAGAATGTGGCCTTTACTTATACGATCGAAGAATTTGGGTAAAAGATCCAGCATGGGCAAATTGCAAATGGACTTCTAACTCGCTTAAGTCCGTTGATGAGTATGAAGATCTTTATATTTTTTGGAAACCTGGTCAGCAAATTATAGACAGAAAAAAGATCAATCCAGATGAGTGGAAAGCTTGGGGTTCTAGAGCGGTATGGTTTATTAGAAGTGTAAGATCAAACGATGACCACGAAGCAAAATTCCCTTTAGAACTTGCCTCAAGGGTTGTGCGGTTATATAGCGATCAAGGAAATACTGTATTAGATCCATTTATGGGATCTGGCACGACTGCAATAGCTTGTATTCAGAATAAAAGAAGCTTTATAGGCATAGAAAAAGAAGCTAAATATGTAAGCCTAGCAAGAGAAAATATTAATAAAGAAGAGAGCCAACTTAGACTAAATTTTTAAGGGTCGGCAACTAGAATAGATTCTACTCTCCACGGGTGAATTTTCTTTAATAGTGAGAAACTAACTCGCACTCGTAATTTCCTAGGGTCTTTTGATTTATCATCTTTCCCTGGAAATAAAATCCCTCTATAAGTGTTAAGGTAATTTGGATTTTGGGTTAGTAAGAGTCCGTTAGGGATAGAGGCAACATCAATTCTTTCCAAAGGTTGTCCATTATTTCTGATGTTACTATGGTTTGCCTGTAACATTTGATATACAGGCTTTAGAGCAATAATCACAACTGGTGCAATAGTTCCATCAGACAGAACATAAATAGGTGGAATACTTGCATGAAAATCATGTGATGCTCTCGCCCCAATTGCTTGTAGTATCGAGTTTCTAACTCCTGCTTGAGAATTTTCCCAAGTTCCATCACCCGAGACTTGATTATGGCTCATCACAGTATGATCTTGATCATCTCTTGGTCCCACACTTTTAATATCTATAAACAGCCATGCTGAATTAGTAAATCCTTGGGTAGCTTCCAGTATATTTTTGCTACTTATAACAAATCTTTGATCGGCCCCTGTCGGAATTCCAGTATCCCTAACATCAAAGCTATTGACTAATAACCTTGGTAGTTTAGCTCCTATTGCATGTTCACCAACTTCGAGCCAAGGATACTGATCCATTATGGGCTGACGACCTCTATCTTCAGGTGGATAGTTTTCCCAGAAAGGATAAAGATAGGATGCTTCATTGTAGTCATTTTTAATTTCAGCAAGGTTTGATTGAACTAATGACACAATATGATTAGTCAAAAACCTTTCTAGCTCAATCAAGGCATTTGGTCTTGCTATGAAATAGTTTCTTGCTGAATTGTAAAGTTGGAATTGTTGCTGCCTGTAAAGATTAATCACTTACTATACCAATTATTTATTAGAATCGATAAACAAATCTTGAATCTCAACACCTAATGCAGTAGCAAGTTGTTGAACAATTTCAATTGTTGGATTTCTAACGCCTCGTTCAATACCACTGATATAAGTTCGGTGTAATCCTGTCTCTTCAGACAGGCGATCTTGCGACCAGCCTTTCTGCTCACGAACTTTTTTGACATTTTGACCAAAAAGTAATCTAACACTCATGCTTTGGATAATAAAAGTATGTTACTTTTTAGTCTATAGACAATAAGTCACAACAGGGATTCATAAGGAGATTTTATCAGTTATCAGTGAACAGTAATCAGTAATCAGTGAAAAGACAGCAGTGTTAGGATAAAAATAAATATAAATAATTGTTAAGAAAATGACGCAAATTACCGTTATTGGTGCAGGGATTGGCGGACTAACGGCGGCGGCATTATTGGCGCGTCGAGGTTATCAAGTCACAGTATATGATCAGGCGCTTGTCCCCGGAGGTTGTGCCTCGACTTTTTCCCGTCGGGGTTTTACTTTTGATGTGGGGGCAACTCAAGTGGCAGGATTAGAAGTAGGGGGCATTCATCAGCGCATTTTTGCCGAATTAGGGATAGATTTACCCGATTCTGTCCCCTGTGATCCCGCTTGTGCTGTTTTTCTGCCGGGGGAAACCACTGCGATTAACGTCTGGCGCGATCGGCAAAAGTGGCAAGAGGAAAGACAAAAACAATTTCCGGGCAGCGAACCTTTTTGGCAATTATTACAAAAACTCTTTCAAGCAAGTTGGCGTTTTCAAAGTCGCGATCCAGTTTTACCCCCGCGCAACTGGTGGGATTTAGGGCAATTAATCGCCGCTTTGCGTTTAGATACTGCCATTACCTTCCCTTTTACTTTGATGACTGTGGGCGATGCTCTGCGATTATACGGCTTAGAGACAGATAAACGCCTAAAAACCTTCCTTGATCTCCAGTTAAAGCTTTATTCCCAAGTTACTGCCGATGAAACCGCTTTACTTTATGCCGCCACCGCTTTAGCAGTTTCTCAGTCTCCCCAAGGTTTATCCCACCTTCAGGGTAGTATGCAGGTATTAAGCGATCGCTTAGTAACAGCTTTGGAAAAATACGGCGGTAAATTGCAAATGCGCCACACAGTGGAAAAAATAATGACAGAAAAGGGAAAAGCCACGGGAATTATCGTCAGAAATCAAAAAAATGGCCAAATACATCCAGAAATGGCCGATGAGATTGTCGCCAATATCCCGATCCAAAATTTACCACAATTAATCGATCGCGAAGCCATTCCCAGTCTTTATCACCGGAGAATCGAAAAACTTCCCCCCGCATCCGGTGCTTTTGTGGCCTACTTAGGAGTTGATCGCGCTGCTATTCCCCCCGATTGTCCTCCCCATTTGCAATTCCTCTACGATGACGATGGCATGATCGGCGAAAATAACTCTTTGTTTGTTTCCGTGAGTAAAGAAGGGGATGGTCGCGCTCCAGTGGGAAAAGCGACGATTATTGCTTCTTCCTTCACCGATACCAGTCTTTGGTGGCGAAAAGGAGAAGATAATTATCAGCAATTAAAAGCAGCATACACCCAAGAGGCGATCAATCGTCTCGGTAATTATTTCCATCTTAGCCCTGATCACATCGTTCACATCGAATCAGCTACTCCTCGCACTTTTGAACGGTTTACGGGGCGAAATCAGGGCATTGTCGGCGGTATTGGTCAAAGACTGTCCACTTTTGGCCCTTTTGGCGTAGCGACGCGCACTCCGATCCCCCATCTTTGGTTAGTGGGAGATTCCACCCATCCGGGAGAAGGCACTGCCGGAGTCAGCTATTCGGCACTAACGGTAGTTAGACAGATTGAAAATAAATTAGCTTTTAGTTAGCCGTAATTATGAATTATGAATTATGAATTATGAATTGGGAAGAATAAATAAAAGCAATCTTCTGAATACTGAATACTGAATACTGATAACTGTTAACTGTTAACTTACCCACTGATAACTGATAACTGAGCACTGATAACTGTTATAAAGCGCCAGCTGCCGTGCGATCGAGTATTCCCGATCCTAGATGAGAGGTAATATTAACTGCTTGCAGGACGGGTTGAGAGTCAACTCCTTTGGGATAATCGATCACACTAACCGCGCCATTTCCCTGTTTAATATTCCAGAAATTGGCGGGTTTTAAACCCAATAAATAACAAAGAATCACCTTATTAATGGCATCGTGGGCCACTACCATAATTGTCTTAGGACTATCGCTATTACTATAGGTTTTAACGATTTGCCGCCAACAAGCGATCGCTCGATCCCAAACTTCCTGTAAATTCTCCCCTTCCGGCATTTGCACGGTTTCCGGGGCATTTTTCCAGTCTTCTAACATCCCGGGGAAACTCGCTTCAATTTCCTCCTCTAATTTACCTTCCCAAAGTCCGTGACAGATTTCTGTCAGATCCACTTGGGTATCTAAGGTGACATCGGGGTGATATTGCAGGATAATTTGGGCAGTTTCCTTGGGACGGGACAAAGGACTGGTGACAGCGTGATCGAGCGCCGTTTCTCGCAGAAATTCGGCGGCTTTCTCAGCTTGAGCTTTGCCATTATCATTGAGAGGAATATCGCGCACACCTTGAAAACGTTTATCCCGATTCCATTGGGTTTCTCCGTGACGCACAAGCAGCAGCCTGGAACCTTGGAAAGGAGGACGCGGTGGGGGTAAAGCTATCCCTAAGTGTGCCGTTTGATTGAGGGATTCCACCTGCACAGGATCACCAAAATCACCTGTAAAATTGAGAACATTAACGCAACAGTTAGATTGTTGCAGGGAATGGTATAAGGAAACTGGAATACCGATCGCACTGAGGATTAAACAGCGATTAATGCCGTTATGGGCAACAATGAGGATAGTTTGGCCCTCGTGTTGGGGAATAATTTCTCGCCAAAAATCCTGGGCCTGTTGATAGAGGGAGAGAACGGGATAATGTTCTTGACCATCGGGCAGTATCATCTTAAATTCGTGAGGTTTTTGGTGCCAATCCCGATATTCTTGGGGGTATTGAGCTTTTACCTCCTCTTTGACCATATTTTCCCAGATAGGCAGATCGATTTCTAGTAACTGCGAAGTGGGTTGAATGACGGGAGAGTTATTTAAACGAGACTGAATCACCTCAGCAGTAGATTTGGCTCTTTGGAGAGGACTACAGTAAAAAGCGGCGATATCGATTTGACTGAGGGCATTTCCTACTTTTTCCGCGTCCAGATGGCCTTTTTCCGTCAAAACCGAGCCATCACTGCGACCTTGTATTTTCTGCTCTGCGTTATAACTGCTTTGTCCATGACGAACAATAATCACACGGGTAGCCAAGCGGTTCAGTCTCCTTAACTAAAAGTCTCAATATCAGATTACAGGCGATCGGGATCGGAGTACAAATCAGTGATCAGTGATCAGTGATCAGTAAACAGTGGGGAGCAGGGAGAGGAAGTCCGAGCATTTGTACTAAAATTTCTCAGATACAGTGTCAATGCTGGACAGAATATCAAAACTTCCTGACATGAAAATCTTGTGGGGATCAAGGGTTTGGCGATTTTGTCAAGAAATCATGACAAGGTACTTGGTCAAAATCGGAATCTTACTGTTTAATAGGTATTTATAACAAGCGATTCCCTTGATCCCCATCGAGTGAATCTCTCGTTCACACAGCAATCGATGAGTAGTTAGAAGGATTACCCAGATCACTGCTTTTGCAAATGCTCAAAAACATTTGCCGTCGTAACTAATCGGAGAGTGTCAACTCATGGTCCCAGAATACCCCCCCTTAGATGAGATGACCTTGCGGCAACTACGACGAGTTGCCAGTCAATACAGCATCTCTCGTTACAGTCGGATGCGGAAAACGCAATTAATCGAGGCAATTACCCAAGCTATGGGAGTAAGCGGCAATTTTAAATCTACTATTAAAGAGGAAAAACCAGTGGAAGCAGCAAAATTTGAATTAGGTCAAGCTAACCCGATCGAAGATGTCCTAGGTTCGGTGGATGATGGTTTAGGAGATCTGCCCGGTGGCTACGGTGAAAATCGCATTACCCTCCTACCTCGCGATCCTCAGTGGGCCTATGCTTACTGGGATATCCCCAACGAATCAAAAGAAGATCTACGTCGTCAAGGGGGACAACAGTTAGCCCTGCGTCTTTATGATGTCACCGATATAGATCTCAATAGCCAAGGCGCGCATAGCGTCCAAGAATATCTCTGTGATGAATTAGCCCGAGAATGGTATTTACCGATTCCGGTCAGCGATCGAGATTATGTTATCGATATCGGTTATCGTTGTGCTGATGGTCGTTGGTTAGTTTTGGCCCGTTCTCCTTTAGTGCGGATTCCTCCCGTCTATCCTTCCGACTGGATTGAAGATATCTTTGTCACCGTTAACTGGGAAGAAGAACTGGTGGGCAAAACTGTTTACGAACTCGTTCCCCCCAGCAAACGCTACGGCAGCAGCGCAGGAATCACGGGAACTAGCCCCATCTACGACCAAATTTTCGAAAGTGTCGGCGATATCGAAGCCCTACGGGTGGCCGGTTCCTTGTTTGGTTCCATGCAGCACGTCGCTGGTTCCGTACCAATGTCGGAAGTGATCAGTTCTTATGTATTCCCCTCCGGGGTTGGTATGTGGGCAGTTCCCACGGTATCGGGACTAACCGCTTCCGGTATCGGCATAACTGCTTCCGGCATCGGTATGGGTGCTTCGGAAACCCTACAACGTCCGCGCAAATTCTGGTTAGTTGCCGATGCAGAATTAATCGTCTATGGTGCTACGGAACCCGATGCCACCGTAACTATCGGTGGTCGTCCGATTAAACTCAATCCCGATGGCACTTTCCGCTATCAGATGTCCTTCCAAGATGGTTTAATCGATTATCCGATTATGGCCGTGGCTGCCGATGGTGAACAAAATCGTTCTATCCACATGAAATTTACCCGGGAAACCCCCTCTCGCAATACCAACACTAAAGATGAGGCGGTTCTAGAATGGTTATTCTAGATCGGGTTTTCTAACGTTACCAAAGCCAACCTAATTACTTCCCCCTAACTGAGATTTAGTTAGGGGATTTTTTTCGAGAAGTTAACGGCAAGCTACCGAGGGGGTTGCTTGCCGCTATCAACTTCTATTCCCAAATCTGACAGCTTAGATCGCCCGATTTTTGGGAAAGACGCAGATTTTCACCGTAATCGACGGGAACATCAATAACAGTGGGAACCTCTTGCCGGAAAGCATCCTCTAGTATCGGGATCAAATCCTGAGTAGATTCCACCCGATAGCCTTTTAATCCCATACTTTCGGCAAATTTAACAAAATCGGGATTACCAAACTTAATAAAAGAAGATGTCCCAAAATGGTTAAACTGCTTCCATTCGATTAAACCGTAACCGCCATCATTAAAGATGAGAGTGACGAAGGGAGTTCCCACCCGCAAAGCTGTCTCCAATTCCTGACAATTCATCATAAAACCGCCGTCCCCCGTCACCGCTACAATGCGTTTATCGGGATGAACTAACTTAGCGGCGATCGCACCGGGGATAGCAATACCCATAGCGGCGAAACCGTTAGAAATAATGCAAGTATTGGGACAATCGCAGTGATACTGGCGCGCCATCCACATTTTATGAGCGCCTACGTCACAAATAGCGATATCTTCCGGTCCCATCACCTGACGCAGATCGTAGATCAATTTTTGTGGCTTGATCGGAAAACCCGTATCATTGGCATAAGTTTCGTAATCGGCCCGAATTTCCGTCTTTAATCCCGCGGTGACAGGAGTTGGTTTATTCTGGCGATCGGCCCGTTTGAGGATATCGATGAGAGAATCGGTGATATCACCCACCACTTCCACCACCGGGGCATAACTGCTGTCAATTTCCGCCGGAGTCATGCCGATGTGAATAATCGGTAATTTCCCGTCTGGATTCCATTTTTTCGGGGAATACTCGATTAAATCGTAACCAACAGCGATAATTAAATCACTGCGATCAAAGGCACAACTAATCAAATCCCGTTGCTGTAATCCTACCGCCCAAAGAGCCAGAGGATGGGTATAGGGAATCACCCCCTTACCCATAAAAGTGTTAGCCACAGGGATATTCAAGGCCGTGGCGAATTCCGTTAAAGCCTCACTAGCATTAGCGCGAATTGCCCCATTTCCCGCCAAAATCAAGGGATTTTTCGCTTTAGAAATCACCGCCGCCGCCATGTTCAAAGTCCGATAGGAAGCGTAAACTTTTTCCTGACTATCGAGGGGCAAGGGATAACCATCGGCAGCCATAGCGGCGATATTTTCGGGAAGATCGATATGAACTGCCCCCGGTTTCTCACTTTGGGCGGTTTTAAAGGCTCTCCGTACCACTTCTGGGGTGATACCCGGCCGCACGATTTGTTTATTCCATTTCGTCACCGGGGCGAACATGGCCACCAGATCTAGGTATTGATGGGATTCAATGTGCATCCGATCGGTTCCCACCTGGCCGGTGATGGCCACTAAGGGCGCCCCATCGAGGTTAGCATCGGCTACCCCTGTCATCAGGTTAGTCGCCCCCGGTCCTAAAGTGGAGAGACAAACCCCCGCTTTTCCCGTCAAGCGTCCATAGACATCGGCCATAAAAGCCGCACCCTGTTCGTGACGGGTGGTGATAAATTTGATCGAGGAGTTTTTCAGGGCTTCCAAAACATCGAGGTTTTCTTCCCCGGGTAGCCCAAAAATATACTCGACCCCTTCATTCTCTAGACATTTAACTAGAAGTTCGGCTGTGTTTAATTCCCCCATAATTCCCTCCTGTAGAGCTTACTTCATCAGTAAAGTCTCTAGAGATAGTTCATCCCGGCGGATTGAGGTTGTTGCGCTCAACTCGTCGGGATGATATCAGTAGACTATATGTACCAATGTAGCTGACTAAAATTTTGTTTAAGTCTATCCATATACCATTGTGACTTAGATCTTGACCTTTGGCAGATTATTTATTAGCACAATTGGGGGGAATTTTTTTTAGACCGTTAATTCTTCGGCGGCGTGGGCTAGTTGGGCGGCGACTTTGGCTAAATAGGGACGACTTAACCACCAGATAAAGGGGGACAGCCAACCCCGCAGAGTGACAGAATAGGAAATATAACTACCACAGAGGGTTGATTCCACTTGGTAGGTCATTTTCTGTTCCATGCCGGGGATAGCGAGAACTCTTAGGCTGAGGAGTTCACCGGGGCGGACATTTTCCACAAAAACCCGGATAGGAATGGGAGTCAGACGGGTGACAGCTTGATAGATTAACCCCGGTTTAGCGATTAAACCCAAGGGAACATCAGCCTTGGCAATCAAAGGATGCCAAGAGACATCGGCCACATTGATTAATTTTTGCCAGAGGACATCGACGGGGGCAGTACTGACCACCCGATAGGTTTTGTAGAGTGAAAACTTACAGAATAGTCTGCCTTTGGCCGCTACAATCCTTAAGGAAAAATTGAGAATCACCGATTGCCTCCCGCAAAAATAATCTAGGGAATCTTCTATTTTGACATACCCCACGCCGTAAACGGACGTGGATTCTTCTAGCATCACTGCTGAGAATTTCTGGCTCAACGATGTGGACTTGAATTAGATTCCTGGCGAAATCCCACCCAGAGGTGGTTCTCTCCTCAGACTTTCGCGACC
>NZ_JADBRW010000332.1:0-6220 GCF_020247025.1 Microcystis sp. M109S1 | reverse complement strand
TTAAAGCAGCTCTAAAGAGTTTTGAGTTAAAAGTTAAACTTCAAGTTTTCATTCAGGACGAATGTACTGATTAACTAATTTTTTGGGGAAAATTAGTTAACCCATCATTATAACATATAATTAATTTGCAAGAGTTCTATTGTTACTCCGGTTTGAGTTCAGGATACTTCCAGATTTAGAATATCAGGGCTTGTCCCTAGTGGGACTTAAACAAATTTCAAGCCCAAATGTAGCCCAAAGCCGCTTTGTGAGCGGAAAAGACATCAATATTCTGCGTTAGCCAAGTGAAAAAACGAAAAGACATCGCTGTACGAAAAGCCTCCAAAGCATCGGTAAACGTCTCCAAAGGTTTATTCGCCCATCGCCTTTGTAGTCCCCCGGTTAAGTGATGCCAGAGAATAAAAGTGTAGGCACAAAACACCAGGATAAAATGGCGAAGAAGGCTTTCTTTCCCGCGAACCTGATATTCTCTTAGCCCTAACCATCCTTTCGCCTCTCGATAGAAAACTTCTACCCAATTTCTTTGCGAGTAAGTTTCTACTACCCACTGCGGGGTTACTTTTTCCGCCTGGACATTCGTGACAAAATAATCGATGTCCGTCGCTTCTTCCCAAGAACTCGCGTTCATGACGATGGCAAAAGTTCTTTCTCCTTCTAAAGACGCAATACGAGCGGAAACAATAAACACGTATAGGGTTTTCGTTTTTTTAACCGAGAGGATTACTGGGGTAAAACTCTCTGGCTTCAAGCTTTTTGCTAATTTCTCCAGACTGATTTCTTCCTCGATTCCTGATTCCGTTTTTCGGATAATTTTTCGATTTTTAGCCACTCCTCCTAAATACTTTAGGTTTCTCTTTTCTAACTCTTTCAGAAACTGCGTGTTGTTTCCATACCCCGCATCTATCAAGACAATTTTCGGTCGGTATTTTCGCTTTAAACTTCGGTCGATTAATTCGAGTCCGAGTTCGGGTTTCTTTTTAAAATCTTCGTCTTCTTTTCCCGATAGTAGAGAAGATGCCGGTTGATAGATCTCGATGTCTAAGGGTAAGCTTTTTTTCCCGTCGTAGAGATGGGTGGTTACTAAGCTAAACGGCTTTTACTTCGGATCACCGATATAGACTCCAAAAGGGTTATAGCTATTGGATCATGCAGGTTAAGCGCCGTTTAGCTTACCACTACTCCGTTATCTGTCTTGCCGATCTCACCGAGGTATTGTCTTCCGACTCCCTCGGTAAAATTGCCACTTTTTCGATGTCCCGAATCATCCAGAATCATCGTGAAGCCCACGCCGATCCTAGTCTGCGAGCATTTGTTCATCACTTCCAGACGACGTTGGTTAATTTGCGTCGCCGACCAAGGAGCCTCGGTTAAAAAGTGATGTAATCGGTGATAAACCACCCCCACCGAGTTATCCGCCATCTGGGTTAGGTTTTTTCGCTCGCTTTCTCCTAATAAGCCGCCTAAATAGTGTCGGAAGCCATCTTTTTGCGACTGGTTTTTGAAACAGTCATCGAATCTAGCGCACCATCTCTCGAAGCAGGGCGGCATAGCGGATGGGGTCGTTTCTCGCCTGGGCGTATTTTGACGTGAAAGCATACTATGACTTGATTATAGCTAAAAAAATTTGGTTCTGTGTTTAAGTCCCACTAGTTTCTCTTTTTCTTTTTAGGGCGCTTTGCGTCCTTCAGGAGCTGATAACTGATAACTGAAGACCGACTCCTCCAAAGGCAAACTTTGTACCTCACCATTAAGATAACTTCTATATCTTTAGACTGATAAATGCTCGATTCGCTTAATATTTTTTAACATAAAATATGCTCTTTGATTGCTGTAATTAGTTCCCTAGAAGTCAAGCTAATGAGTTATGATCCTAGGTAGGAATCCATAGTTCTTAGAGGAGGAAAGCGGTGCAATCTCAATGTTTTGCCCACCGACAAGACCATGATTTTGATGTTTTAAAAATCTCGCATAAGTCTTTAAGAACGTTTAAAATCAGCATTCACACAGGAGGGATATTATGACAGGTAAGAGTAAACGCGGTTTTGCCTCTATGGATCAAGCTAAACAACGGGAAATCGCTAGTAAAGGTGGTAAAGCTGCTCATCAAAAAGGTACAGCCCACGAATTTACCTCCGAAGAAGCTCGCGAAGCGGGACGAAAAGGTGGTGAAGCGGTTAGCCGAGATCGCGCCCATATGGCAGCTATCGGACGGGAAGGGGGCAAAAATTCTCACAAAGGCAGTCGCAAAAACTCAAACTCCGAAGAAAATTCCCCAGCCAACGAGTCTATAGGTGAAAACTCCTCAGATTTTAGCAACTCGGAAGCAAATAGTTGACTTTGGTTGACTTTTTCTCGGGCTGAGAGGGTGTTAGGTGTTAGGTGTTAGGTGTTAGGTGTTGGGGTTTTAGGGTTTTAGGGTTTTAGGGTTTTAGTTGAATTCTCCCATTTCCCCATTTCCCCATTTCCCCATCCCCCCATTTCCCCATCCCCCAATAAATACTTAAGGTTCGATACTGACAATCCAAGTGCCAACGTAGAGACGGACGGGAATATTGCCAGAGGCAATCACATCACAGGTAAAGTAATAAGTGCCTAATTCAGGATTTCTGACATTAGACATGACGATTTCAACTTTGCTGGTCGGATCGATCGGTTGTTCGGGGACAATTTGAATAATGCGACTATCCTTATCCCAAACCACTTCCTTTAAAGGTAAAGATTTGTTGTTGATGCGTACCTCGATTTTATTGGTGTCAAACTGGCCGTTAAAATAATCGGGATAGGAAATAAAAAAAGCCGCGGCCCCTTGGGAGAGTTTTTTCGGGGGAATATAGAGTTTATAACGATCCATTTGCTTGGGACGACCACCGAATTGCAAGAAATAATCTAAGATATCCTTGCGATCGACTCCGCTAAAAATGGTTAGGCCGGGGTTGCCATTGGCTAAAGTTATTTTTGGTAAAATAATCCCCGCACCCACAGCTAAAGATAGAGCAATTAAAGCGGGTGCTTTAGCATATTTAATTACTTTTGTCAAGACTTTTAACATAAATTTTAACCCAAAGTGAGGGGGATGGTGACAGCCACAAGGAGCCTAATACAGTTCAACTGTAACAAAACCCGCTCGTTTCTTACCTAGACCTTTGCCAGTCCGATAAGTGTCTTGATTAACGCTTCATCGCTCGCGCCATATCCCGTTGATCTTGACGACGTTTCAAATCTTCGCGTTTATCGTGTAATTTCTTGCCTCTACCGAGGCCAATGCTGATTTTTACCCAACTACCTTTAAAATACATCTTCAAAGGCACAAGAGTTAAGCCTTTCTGTTCCACTTGACCGATGAGTTTGCTGATTTCCTTTTTGTGCATCAACAATTTTCTCGTCCGGCGCGGATCGTGATTAAAATATTCGCTACTCTGTTCGTAGGGGGAAATATGAACATTAATTAACACCGCTTCACCATTGCGGACTAAAACGTAACCATCCCGCAGGTTTACCTTACCAGCACGCACAGATTTAACCTCAGTCCCCAGCAACTGCACCCCCGCTTCAAAAGTCTCTAAAATCTCGTAGAGATGGCGCGCTTGCCGGTTATCACTGATAATTTTGATTTTGTCGTCTTGATTAGCCATATAGTCAAGTGAAAAGTGAAAAGTAAAAAAGCGATTGGTAGAGGCGGTATCGGCTAATTATCTCGATTTTTCCATGTCCTTATCTTTATATCTTACTCGCTCTTTTGCTCTCTCTGGACTGACTGCTTGCCGCTCTTTGGTGATCACTGGCCTTGTCAGGGGGAACGAGAAGGGAGAAAATGAGAGCAGTGTTAAATTTTTATGAAGTTTGGTTCTGTGGACAAAATTCGTACTGTTTCCGATAGTAAGCGTGATTTTTATACTCGCCACACCCGCCCCATCAATTCGGTGTATCGGCGCGTGGTTGAGGAATTATTAGTCGAGATGCACCTGCTCTCCGTTAATGTAGATTTCCATTATGATCCAATTTATGCCCTTGGTGTGGTTACTTCTTTCGAGAAGTTCATGGAAGGCTATCGTCCGGGGGAGGATAAACCGAATATTTTTAATGCTTTGTGCCAAGCGGTTAACGGTAATCCCGAAGTCTATCGTCGTGATGCCGAAAATATGATCGCTATTGCCAAAGAAACTAATATTGATTCCTTGCTTTCCCAACTGCAAAACCCTGCTATGGGTGGTAACAATCAGTTGTCTGATAGTTTAGTTTCGGTTATCAACGCGCCTAAGTTTAAGTATAGTCGCCTGTTTGCCATCGGTCTCTATACAATTTTGGCGGAAGCACAACCAGAGATGATCAAGGAAAAAGAAAAACGCGAACAAATTTTGCAAAAGTTCTCAGAAATTCTCCATCTCTCCAGCGAGAAACTGCAAAAAGACCTCGATGTTTATCGCGGTAATCTTGATAAAATGGATCAGCTGCTCAAGGTTATCGAAGATGCCCTAGAAGCAGAAAAGAAAAAACGTCAACAAAAAGAACAGGAAAAACAAACCACCCCGCAATAAAGGCTCTCAACCGGAAATTACCGCGTGCAGACAAGGGAATAGGGAACAGAAAAAGGATTAAATCGGCTCTCTTTCTTTACTGTTCCTTCTGACCTCGTTCTACAATTAGGATCGGCAACCCTTAATATTTATCTCCCGTGACTAACTCCTCCATCACCGCACCCGTAACCGATATTTTGGCCAAAGCGCGGTCAGGGGCGAATTTATCGGCGAAAGAAGCGATTATCTTGCTAGAAACTACCGATAACCGTTTAATTGCCCAGATTCGGGAAACTGCCGACTTTTTGCGTCGTCAACAGGCAGGAGATACCGTCACCTACGTGATCAATCGCAACATTAATTTTAGTAACATTTGTGAGCAGCATTGCAGTTTTTGTGCATTCAGACGCGATGAAAATGAAGAGGGAGCATTCTGGCTTAATTTAGAGGAAATTATCGCTAAAGCGGCGGATGCTGTCCGTCGTGGGGCCACAGAAATTTGTATGCAGGGAGGATTAAACCCAAAAGCCAAGATTAAGGGCAATTCCTTAGACTATTACCTCGAAATTGTTAAAAACCTGAAACAAGCCTTTCCTGACCTGCATTTACACGCTTTTTCACCCCAAGAAGTCCAATTTATAGCTAGGGAAGACGGTTTAAGTTACGAAAAAGTTATCGCTTCCCTGCAAGAAGCAGGAGTCAATTCTCTCCCGGGGACGGCCGCCGAGGTGTTAGTCGATGAGGTAAGACGGGTAATTTGTCCAGAAAAAATCGATGCCGCCACTTGGTTAGAAATAGTCGGTATTGCTCATCGCTTGGGGTTACATACCACCAGTACCATGCTCTGCGGTCATATTGAAACCCCTAGCCAACAGGTGCAGCACCTTGAAAAAATTAGAAAACAGCAAGAAATCGCCCTAGAAAATAATTATCGGGCTAAAATCACCGAATTTATTTTATTGCCTTTTGTGGGACAATCAGCCCCCAAACCCCTGAGAAATCGAGTCGGACGAGATCAACCAATCTTAGCCGATACATTAAAATTAACGGCAGTGGCGCGGATTTATTTGGGCAATAGCATTAAAAATCATCAACCCAGTTGGGTAAAATTGGGCTTACAGGGGGCGACAGAAGCTTTAGACTGGGGTTGCAACGATCTCGGTGGCACTCTCATGGAAGAACATATTACCACTATGGCCGGGGCCCTGGGCGGTACTTGTTTGACCGTCGAGGAATTAGAAACGGCGATTAAATCCCTCGATCGCCCCGCCCGTCAACGGGGTACAATCTATTAGAGTCTATTTAACCCGAATCCTGGATTAGCTGAAAGCTTGATCCTGTCCCGGGTTAAAACTTTCCTTCTCTCGTCCGACTAACGTTAATTGAGTATTAAGAAGGTGCGCTATTGAGATAGTTATATTCTCCGACCTGATAGATCAAATTAGCTACGAGTCCTGTCCAACCTGTTTGATGGCTTGCTCCCAGTCCTTGACCTGTATCTCCGTGAAAATATTCGTAGAACAGTATTAAATCCTGGCCATCACGGGTTTTGAAAAGCTCACGAAGTTGGCTCTTCGGTTTGTGTTATGCAATGGACGGGGGTTATAAGGGATGGAACCCCTATATAGAAAGGCATTTAGCGATTTTTGTCAATTATTTTCGATCTAGAGCGAACTAATCAATTAAATCCCTTGCCAGATAAGGAT